>JAAZCL010000082.1 GCA_012513315.1 Bacteroidales bacterium
ATCATGTTATCTCTATCCTAATGATATATTCTTTCTATTCTGATTATTTATCCTCTTTATCCGGATCATGCATCTTATTCATAGAGCTTGCTATTAATACTGAAATCGCTCCGGGAACCTGATGTTGTCTAGTGTTTATTTGATATGCGTTAACAATCACCTCATTCAGGTATACTGTAGTATCACTCTCGTCTTTATTTATACCTTGTGCAAACGAACTAAGCACTCCAAAAAAGGCATATAAAATGAAGAAATGTTTTTTTACGTTCATTAAAACAATCAACTCTAAGAGAGAAGTAGTAACCCTTCTCTATATTTATTAATAGTGATGATTATAACATTCACATAGCCTTTTTGTTTGAGTTTTGACATAGCTATAAATAGTCTAACTTTAGTGAACATGTATTCTAGTCTTTAGAGAACATTTACTCTAGCCTATAGCGAACACATATTCTAGCTTTAGTGAATATGTATTATAACATAACAATAGATAGTCGGACATAGCGAGCATTTTTCAATGCTGTTCCAAAATCTTTAATAAAGCAACAGCTTGGTTGTATTCTTTATCTTTTGCAGAATAAAGCAAGGTTACACTTTTGTTTTCTTTCTCAATTCTCTTTAGTTCTGCAATGAGGTCTTTTTTCTCCAATAACTCCTCACGGTACCTTAATTGAAACTCATCCCATTTTGCAGAATCGTGATTAAACCATTTTCTCAAAGCATCAGAAGGAGCAATCTCTTTCATCCATAAATCCAAACTGGCCCTCTCCTTCGAAACACCACGTGGCCAAAGGCGATCTACAAGAATTCTGTATCCATCATCTTCATTTACTGGGTCATATATTCTCTTTAGGCTGAACATTTTTCTTTTATTCCGATCATTTATTCTCTATACCTCGATCATGTTCTCTCTATCCTAATGATATATTCTTTCTATTCTGATTATTTATCCTCTTTATCCGGATCATGCATCTTATTCATAGAGCTTGCTATTAATACTGAAACCATCGAGTCTCCCGTAATGTTCACAACCGTTCTGCACATATCAAGAGGGCGATCGATGGCGAATATCAATGCGAGACCAATTGCCATCTTATCAGCTGGTATACCAATCGATTCCAGCACAATAACCAACATTATCATACCGGCTCCTGGAACTGCAGCAGAACCTATAGAGGCCAAAAGTGCAGTCAGCACAATAATTAATTGATCTGATAAGTCTAATGGGATATGCAATGCCTGAGCTATAAAAACAGCCGCAACAGCCTGATATAAGCTAGTTCCATCCATATTGATAGTTGCACCTACTGGCAGTACAAAACTAGCTACTTCATTATCTACCCCCAGGTGCTTTGTTGCTCTTTCAATCGTAACCGGAAGCGCCGCAGCACTTGAACTGGTTGAAAAACCAAGAAGCTGAACCGGTGCAATCCCTTTCAAAAACCAGCCAGGTTTCCTACCAGTAAAAACGAATAAAATAATTAGATATAGACCTATCATGATTAACAAGCCTATCAAAACCGTAAAACCATAGTTCAGCAACTTTTGCAGTATTTGTAGATCTTCAGAGCTAACAATAATTTGAGATAGTAATGCAAAAACTGCAATAGGCGCAATTAACATGATGATATTCACCATTTTCAGTATTACATCATTCAGCGCATCAAAAAGCTTAGATAGCGGTTTCACTTTTTCAGGATTTATCAAAAGCATGCTAATTCCAAAAAGAATAGAGAAAAAGATAACCTGAAGCATTAAGCTGTTGTTGCCCAAAGCACTAAATATGTTATCCGGAACCATCTCAACTAAAAAATCTAATGGTCCACTTTCTTCTTGATGTTCCGCTATATATATACTTGAAGTAATACCTGCATCACTTGCATATGTTTTGGTTAACTCATCAATTGTTTCAGGCGGTAAACCTTCACCCGGCTTAAATGTGTTTACCAACATCAGCCCCACAACAATTGCCATACATGTGGTTAAAATTAAAATGGAAATTGTGCGAACCCCAATACTTTTAAAGGTAGATATATCTTTAAGATCAGAAACACCTTTTACAAGCGATACCAATATTAGAGGAATTGCAATTAACCTTAGCAATCGAATAAAGATAGTTCCAAAAGGAGCAATCCAATCTAAAACAAAATCGTTTCCCCAACTTAAGTAACTCATAAGGAAACCGAACAGTATTCCGGCACCCATGCCAATAAGAATCCTCCAGTGGAGTTCTAACTTTTTCATTATTGCATGTTTTAATTAAGTCTCTGACCTTTTATTTTTCTATTCCAACACGATTTAATATAAAAGCAAATTCAAAAGCTGTATCCTTAATCCCCTCATATCTACCAGTTGCACCACCATGACCTGACTCCATATTCATTTTCATCAGCAAAATATTATCATCACTCTTCAGCGAACGTAACTTAGCAACATACTTTGCCGGTTCATGAAATAACACTTGCGAGTCGTTAATACCGCCAGTTACTAATATATTAGGGTAGTCCTGAGCCTTAATATTATCATATGGCGAGTATGAAAGGATATAATGGTAGTATTCCTCCACATTCGGGTTTCCCCATTCTTCATACTCACCCGTAGTGAGTGGTAGTGAATCATCAAGCATAGTATTTATCACATCCACAAACGGTACTTGAGATACAATAGTTTGATATAAGTCAGGTCTACTATTTACCACAGCTCCCATCAATAACCCACCAGCGCTTCCTCCCATTGCGGCAAGCTTATTAGAAGAAGTGTAGCCATCACTAATAAGTTTTTCACTACACGATATAAAGTCGGTGAAGCTATTCTTCTTATTCAGAAGTTTACCATCCTCATACCATTGTTCGCCTAGGTCGCTGCCACCTCTAATTTGAGCAATAGCATAAACAAACCCTCTATCAATAAGACTATAAATGCTTGCACTAAAATACACGTCAGAACTCATACCATAACTTCCATATGAGTATATAAGTGCAGGGTTAGTACCATCTTTCTTCAAGCCTTTCTTGTAAACCAAAGCCATTGGCACCTCTACTCCATCCTTAGCAGTGGCCCAAATACGCTCCACAGTGTAGTCCTCAGGATTAAATCCCGAAGGCACTTCCTGCTCCTTAAGTTTCACAATTGTCTCAGTAACAATATCATACTCATATAAAGTGGTAGGTCTGTTTAAAGATGTATATGAATATCTAAATGTATTAGAATCATACTCCGGATTTCCACTAAGAGTGGCACTGTAAACCGGTTCTGGGAAATCGATGATTTTATCCATGTCTCCCGAAATTGGTTTAGCAACTATCTCGCTCAACCCATTCCTTCGTAATTCTAGCAGCACATAATCCTTAAGAATATCTATTCCCTCAATTCTAATGTCCTTGTTATGAGTAACAAACTCTTTCCATGTCGACATATCCTCATAGCCAGTTAAAGGAGCTTCAAATATTTTTCCATTAAGATTTTCTTTGTCCTTATAACGCACAAAAAATTTATCTTTATGTGGATATACAAAATACTCAATGTCTTGGGTTCTAGGCATAAATACCTTGAAGGTGTCGTTAGGCTTGTCAGCCGAGATGAAGCGCTCTTCCGAGGTTGTAGAGCTGGCACTTCCTATAAATATATATTCTCTGGTTTTGCTTCCCGATACATAAGTGTTAAACTTAGGATCTTTCTCTTCATAAACAACTGTGCTTTCAGATTCATCAAGTTTCCTGCGGTGTATCTGATAAGGACGCAGAGTTTGATCAATTAAAGAATAAAAGAGAGTTTCGTTATCATTTGCCCAAGTAGCAGACGACGCACCAATTACGGTAAATCCAATCTCCTCATCATTGTTAATATCCTTTATCTTCATCACAAACTCTGCATAAGAGCCCGTTTCATTGAAGAAGTATGCAACTTTACTATTGTCGGGACTAACAGAATAACCTCCAAAAATAAATGCACTTAATCCTTCTGCCATTTTATTAACATCAAAGATTACCTCTTCCTCAGCATCCATGGAGCCTTTACGGCGGCAGTACTTGCGATATTGCTTGCCTTTTTCAGTTCTGCTGTAATACCAATACCCATTTCTATATAAAGGGTGGCTCTCGTCATCCTCTTTAATTCTACTTAAAATCTCATCGTATATTGTTGTCTGAAGCTCTTTTGTAGACTCCATAACCGTTTCGGTATAGGCGTTTTCTGCTTTCAGGTATTCAATAACTTTTTCGTTCTTCTTGTCTTTAAGCCAGTAATAATTATCTATACGCTGTTGTCCAAAATTATTAAATGTGTCAGGGCTCACTTCTGCCATTGGCGGGGCATGAAAATCAAATTGTTTTAATACAGTCACCTCTTCTTTTTTACTGTTGCAGGATGCGAGTAATAGCACAGCCGTACAAATAGTTAATACTCGTAATTTGCTCATCAGACTAAGTCTTTATTAATTACTCCAAATAAGTATATCCATATAAACCAGAACGATAGTTCGAAAGAAATTCTTTTCCCTCTTCAACCGAAATCTTACCTTGTTTAACAGAACTCATAACCCATGTTTCCACAGTCCTAACCAATTTCTTTGGGTTGTACTGTGCATATTCCAACACTTCTTCAACAGATTCACCATCAATAATTTGATCAATCTTATAACCAGTTTCTTCAGTGAAGATATGAACAACATTTGTATCACCAAACAGGTTATGTAATGCACCCAGAATTTCTTGATATGCACCTACTAAAAATACACCAATGTAGTAAGGTTCATTTTTCTTTAGCGAATGCACTGGCAGATACGAGGAGTGAAATCCATCTTGAGAAGCAAAATTTGATATTTTACCATCTGAGTCACAAGTAATATCTTGGATTGTTGCAGTTCTGTCAGGTCTTTCATCCAAACGATCAATAGGTATAATTGGAAACACTTGGTCAATAGACCATGAGTCGGGTAGCGATTGAAATAGAGAGAAGTTGCAGAAATACTTATCTGGCAAAAGCTTAGATAGCTGACGCAGTTCTTCAGGTACATGCTTAGCGCGTGCACTGGAGCTATTAATTTCACGTGCAATCGAGAAATAGAGTTGTTCAACCTGCGCTCTCGATTTCAAATCTAGCATACCCAAGCTAAAAAGATCAAGAGATTCATCTCTAATCTGCTGAGCATCATGCCATGCTTCCAACATTCTGGGTTGAGTAAGCGAATCCCATATCTTATATAATTCTTTTACTAGCTCATGGTCCTCCTCATGAATATCCAATTCGTCTGGCCACTCGGGTAGGGTGGTAGTTTCCAGTACTTCAAATATCAATACTGAGTGGTGAGCCGTTAATGCTCTTCCCGATTCGGTAATTATATTAGGATGTGGTATATCATTCTTATTTGCAGCATCTACAAAAGTGAAAACAGAGTCATTTACATACTCTTGTATAGAATAGTTGATGCTGTTTTCTGTAAACGACGAGCGTGTTCCATCATAATCAACACCTAAGCCCCCACCAATATCTACAAATTCAATTTTATATCCCATAGCATGCAGTTGCACATAAAACTGTGCTGCTTCACGCAATGCTGTTTTTATGCGACGAATCTTGGTAATCTGACTTCCAATATGAAAATGTATCAACTGGAAACATTCGGTCATGCCATGCTCTTTAAGAATCTCAAGAGCCTCCAGAAGTTCACTCGAGTTAAGGCCAAACTTACTGCCATCACCTCCCGATTCTTCCCATTTGCCACTGCCCGAACTTGCCAGCTTTACTCTAATTCCTATATTTGGCTTCACCTTCAAGCGTTTAGCTGTCTTTATTGTTAGAATAAGCTCGTTTAGTTTTTCCACAACAATAAAAACTTTCTTTCCCATCTTTTGCGATAAAAGAGCAAGTTCAATATAGCTTTCATCCTTATAACCATTACAGATTATAAAAGATTCACTGTCGGTATTAATAGCAAGTACAGCATGTAGCTCAGGTTTAGAACCCGCCTCTAATCCTATGTTATGTTTTTTTCCACTAGTCACAATTTCCTCCACAACCTGTCGCATTTGGTTCACCTTAATTGGGTAAACTATGTGATTATTGGCTTTATATTCATATTCTTTAGAAGCTTTGGCAAAGCTCTGAGAAATTTTATCAATACGATTATCAAGAATTTCGGGAAAACGAATTAACACAGGTGCTGATACATCTTTAAGATAAAGTTCGCGCATTAAATCACTCAAGTCAACACTGCCTCCCAATTGTTTATAGGGGGTTACTTGCACATGACCTTTTTCATTAATCGAGAAATAACCATTTCCCCAACCATTGATGTTGTAAAGTTCTTCTGAATCTTCAATTCTCCATTTTCTCATTCTGTGATCCGTTTATTGAGATAAAAATTAATTAAAACATAGATACAATTTATTACTCTAGTTTACTGTATCATATTACAAAATTAAGCAATAATTTTGTGTAAAAACTGTTTTTATACCTCTTAACTTAAAATAGCTCGTTATAGGTTTTCTATTCACGTTTCATGGCAGTTGGCAACAATTTAGTTTAGCATATTTAACAGTTAGTAATGCAACATTCTTTCTACTAAAACATCTTATATATGTTATATGTATATAATTTATCAAACTAAATATAAATAATTATGATTCTTAAATCCAATATTCTATATTTTACAATAATAATTAGCACATTAGTGATGATGTCAGCATCATGTGAAGGTAAACACAACGAAATTGATTTAAATAATTTACCTGAACCAATAAATATAGACTTACGCTCTTCAGAAACAGAGATGGTAAGTTCTGATCAGAGTTTTGCCTTCAAATTTTTTGCAAATGTTTATTCCGAGGAGTCAGCCGATGAAGACAACAGTTTTATGGTCTCACCATTAAGTCTTAGTATGGCTCTGGCAATGACTATGAACGGTGCCGAGGGTGAGCCAAAAAGTGCTATGCAAAAAACATTAAATCTGAAAGGGTTCACAAGTGATGAAATAAACAGTTATTATAAAAAGCTGAGAGAGGCTTTGCTGGCCACAGACCCTTCTACGCAATTATCAATTGCAAATTCCATTTGGACAAATCAAAATGTTGTAATAAAAGATGAGTTTGTTAGAAAAAACAGAGAGTTTTTCAACTCCACTACTCAGTCGGTCAATTTTAGTGATAGTAATACAGCAGAGCTTATTAATGGTTGGGCTTCAGATAATACAAATGGTTTGATTAAAAAGGTCATAGAAAGCACTAAGCCAGAGGATCTTATGTATCTTTTAAATGCTATTTATTTTAAAGGCATATGGACTTCAGAATTCAATAAAAAAAACACTCACAAAAAGCCCTTTACCCTTGAGGATGGATCAACTGTGAATGTTGATATGATGAGCCAGACTGATAAGTTTAATTACAAACAAGATGAAAGTCTTCAACTTGTGGAGCTGCCTTATGGGAATGGAGCTTTCAGTATGTTGGTATTGCTTCCTAAAGAAGAAAAGAATTTATTGGATATAGCAGGTACTTTAAGCAGTTCAAACTATTGGACGAATCTTAAGTCTGGTCTACAAGAACATGAGGTAGAACTATATATTCCAAAGTTCAAAACCGAATATAGCAAAAAACTGAATAACGTGCTCAAAGATATGGGTATGGGATTGGCTTTCAGTAATAATGCCAACTTTTTGGGCATGTCTGACATTCCTGCAAAAATTGATTTTGTAAAACAAGATACATACATATCTGTGGATGAAGTTGGTACCGAAGCAGCTGCTGTTACAACAGTGGGTATGGTTATGACTTCTATGCCTTCACAACCACAAAGGGTAATTTTCAATGCAAACAAACCATTTATTTATGTAATTCAAGAAAACTCCACCGGATCTATTCTCTTTATTGGGATTGTCAAAAACTTCAATTAATCCAAACATATATACAGTATTTAAATCCGTAAATTATAAACCACTCAGTGCTTTATCTCACTTGGGTGGTTTTTTTCTTTACTTTTACGGAATTTTTTCTTTAATTAGTTTGTTTGTTTATCTATCTCTAAATCAGTGGAGTCTTCCAAATGGAAAACATTTTATCATTCTGTAATTGCTATCATGCAGATATATAGATGGTTATAAAATAGTTTAGATAATTTCACAAAAATGTTGATAACTAAAGTTGTAAATCTTTTGTGTTATTGTCAAGTTTGCGTAAACTTGCAAAGCGTAAAATGTTTAAACAGCCAAACAGAAAAATTGATGATGAAAAAAAAGAATTTTACTTTCGATGAATCGTACAAAGCCTCACTAGAGTACTTTAAAGGAGATGAGCTTGCGGCTAAAGTATGGGTGAGTAAATATGCACTCAAAGATAGTCAAGGGGTAATATACGAAAAATCGCCAGAAGATATGCACTGGAGATTAGCAAAAGAGGTTGCAAGAATTGAGAAGAAATATGCAAATCCTCTTAGCGAGCAAGAGCTTTTTGATCTATTCGACCGGTTCACATATATTATTCCACAAGGAAGCCCCATGACAGGTATAGGAAATAATTTTCAAGTTGCTTCTTTATCCAATTGCTTTGTAATCGGAATGGATGGCGATGCCGACTCTTACGGTGCAATTATCCGTATCGATGAGGAGCAGGTGCAACTGATGAAACGTAGAGGTGGGGTTGGACACGACCTTTCTCATATCCGTCCAAAAGGGTCTCCAGTTAAAAACTCTGCTCTTACATCAACGGGGCTTGTTCCATTTATGGAGCGCTACTCCAATTCTACTCGCGAGGTGGCTCAAGATGGCCGACGCGGTGCTCTCATGCTTAGTGTATCTGTTAATCACCCCGATTCAGAGGATTTCATCGATGCCAAAATGGAGCAGGGTAAGGTTACAGGCGCTAATATCTCTGTAAGACTTGACGATGAGTTTATGAAAGCTGCATCATCTGAAGGAAAATATGTGCAAAAGTTCCCAATATATTCAGATAAGCCAAAATTCAAAAAAGAAATTGATGCCCAAGATCTTTGGAAGAAAATTGTGCATAATGCATGGAAATCTGCCGAACCAGGTGTCTTGTTTTGGGATACAATAATTAATGAGTCTGTTCCCGATTGTTATGCCGACCTTGGGTTTAAAACTATTTCCACAAACCCTTGTGGTGAAATCCCACTTTGTACATACGATAGCTGTAGATTATTGGCTATAAACTTATATTCTTACGTTGTAAATCCATTTCAGGACAATGCATATTTTGATTTTGAGTTATTCTCAAAGCATGTGCAGTTGGCTCAACGCATAATGGACGATATTGTGGATCTTGAATCTGAAAAGATAGATAAGATACTCGAAAAAATAGATGCCGATCCAGAGTCAGAAGAGGTGAAATTCACAGAACGCAATCTATGGAAAAAAATACAGCGTAAGACTTTACAAGGGCGACGCACTGGTGTGGGCATTACTGCCGAAGGTGATATGCTTGCTGCATTAGGTATTCGTTACGGTACTGACGAGGGCAACGATTTCTCTGAAAAAGTACATCGCGAAATAGCGATAAATGCTTACAGAGCATCTGTTAAATTGGCCCAAGAGCGTGGCGCATTTGAGATATTTGATGCTGAGCGCGAGAAAAATAATCCATTTGTAAATCGACTAAAAGATGCTGATCCTCAAATGTATGAGGATATGGTTAAGTATGGAAGAAGAAACATTGCATGTCTCACAATTGCACCCACAGGCACTACCAGCCTCATGTCTCAAACTACCTCAGGTATAGAGCCAGTTTTCCTTCCAGTATACACTCGCAGACGTAAGGTTAATCCAAACGACAAAGATGTAACGGTTGATTTTATTGATGAAAATGGCGATTCTTGGGAAGAGTATACAGTATTCCACCATAAGTTTGTTACTTGGATGGAAGCAAAAGGATACTCTACAAGTCAAAAATATAGCAATGCAGAGATAGATGAGCTAGTAGCTAAATCACCATATTATAAAGCAACTTCAAACGATGTTGATTGGCTGCAGAAGGTTAGAATGCAGGGGCGTGTTCAAAAATGGGTCGACCACTCAATTAGCGTCACAATTAACCTTCCTAACGATGTTGCTGAAGACTTAGTAGGTGAGCTGTATATGGAGGCATGGAAGAGCGGCTGTAAAGGCTGTACAGTATAC
>JAAZCL010000083.1 GCA_012513315.1 Bacteroidales bacterium
TGACGACTTGCTGGAATGGATATCTTTCAGATTGGGATATTATTGATAATAAGCTTTATCTAATAGATGTTTTTCCCTGCTTTACAGATGAAGAAGGAGAAAATATAATGTCGATGGAGAATCTATTCCCAGAGCAGGATAGAGTATTTGCACATTGGTATTCGGGTGAGCTAACTATTCAGAAAGGAGAATTGCTCAATTATGTACATAGGGGATATGAATCTGCCTATGAGGAACATATCTATATTAAAATAGAAGACGGAATAGTCGTTGATACATGGGTTGAAGATAATAGGGACAAAGAGTTTGGTGAATGATTAATATATAATAAGACACTCTGTTTTGTCGATAAAACAGAAACATAATTTTTTTGTTTTGTGTGTAAAACAAAAAATTGCATTATTAATTATTCTCTTACGTATTAGTAAAACATTTAAAATTTAGAATAGCGTTTCGATTACATCAACCCTATTTTTAATCTCTGGTATATTTCTATTTTTCCTTGAATTTCCTGCATCGGTACTAATTGTGTGTGCTTTCATCAATTCAGTGGAGTAGGGTTTCATCATTTGGTTCACTAAAGCGATATCAGTTGTGGGGTCTACCCATGCCTCAATAGAGCTTTTGGGTATAATGAGTGGCATTCGTCTTTTTGTATTGTGAATCTCTGCCATAAGGGGATTAGCATCAGTGGTGATGATGGAGAATGTATCGCGTAGTTCTCCAGTTTGTTTATTAATCCAAGTGTTGAAAATACATCCCATATAAAAGACGGTTTCATCTGAAGGGTAAATATAATAGGGTTGTTTAGTTTTTCCATTGTGTTGCCATTCGTAGAAACCATCGAGTGGGAGTATGCATCTATACTTATTTATTGAATTTTTGAATGAAGGTTTCTGGTGTATTGTGTCGCTCCTGGCATTGAGGGTCATGTTAGCTAGTTCTTCTGCATTCTCTTCATTTGAAGCGAAAGAAGGGATTAAGCCCCATTCTGAAATTTTTACAGATTTATACTTAAACACTGGTAGCTTGGGATGTGAGAATCCGGAAACCAAATAATATAATTGATTAAATTCTCCTTGCATCTTTAGCTCTGGGTAAGTCTTTAGATGTTCTTTTACAGCATTTATTGCTTTTCCTTCAAATGATACAGTGAAGCACATATTGTTAGTTTTATTAATTATGAAACATATAACTCTTAATTATGTTTCTAATAGATTTAGTTAATCTATCATCATTTATTGGTATTGCTTGTTATACTGTTATGTAGTAGTTTTAGAACTTGTTTAATCATTTAAATTTTATAATAATATGTATGTAGTTACACGTAATATGAAGGTTGCAAAAAATCTTACAGATGCAGTTTTAGAAGATTTGAATCATAAATCTGCTGTTGTTAGATCTGAAGGTTTTATTCGCAGAGATGTTTTGCTTAACTCTGAGGGTGAGGAGTTTGATTTAATTAAGGTGGTGATTTATTGGAAAGATAAGGACTCGATGATTAAATGGCAAGGTAGTAAAGAGCATCAGCAAGGGCATATTGATAGACATAAAGAGAGGAAAGCTTCGGGAAAAGAGCCAGTAAGTCGTAAAGAACTAAACATTACAGTTGAGGATTTTGAGGTGGTGTTTTCATTAGAGTCTGAATTGTAATTCAATTGGTTGCTCAATTACAACACTAGAGCTTGCCCAATTTTTATTCCACCCCATGGCATCCGATAATATTAGCAGCGTATGTTTCCAAAAACAGCCACTCACCTTCCGTAAAGCGGGAAACCATACTAGAGGTGAGGAATCTAAGCATGCTGCCAAAGGTTCCTCCTGCTCCTACTAAAATCAATTCTTTCCACATATATGTCAAATATAGATAAGGTTGGTTAGGTCTTGAGCAATAATAATATTTGGGTGCTTTTCCAACTCTTCTCTGGTAGTTGCTCCGTTTAATACTCCATAGAAATCTACACCAGCAGCCTGAGCTGCTGCGGCATCTATGGTGCTGTCGCCAATATATAGACAATTGCTTTTATCGGAGTTTAATTGGTCAATTGCCA
>JAAZCL010000084.1 GCA_012513315.1 Bacteroidales bacterium
AAGCAATCTTATATCATTTGCAATCTTATTAATTGCCACTGCCACTTGCTTTAATGCACCATGTGTTTCCACCAAAGCATCATGAGCAGCAAGCGCTTCAAATTTATTAGGAGCCGTAACAAACGGAAGGCCTGTAAACTCAGCAATATATTTAGCAACTGTTGTGTCGTAATTCTTTGGAGTGTTCAAACCCGTTCCAACAGCTGTACCACCCAGTGCCAATTCTGAAAGATGTGGCAATGTGTTTTCAACAGCCCTTATACCATATTCTAACTGAGCAGCATAACCACTAAATTCCTGTCCCAGTGTAAGTGGTGTTGCATCCATCAGATGAGTACGACCAATTTTAACCACATCCTCCATCTCCCTTGCTTTGCGTGCTAATGATTTCTGCAACTGCTTTAAGTCGGGTAATGTCACCTCTACCACTTTCTTGTAACATGCTATATGCATACCTGTTGGGAAAGTATCGTTTGAAGATTGCGATTTATTAACATCATCATTAGGCTGTAAAGTTAAATCTCCTTTGCCAATTTCATGTCCCGCAATTTGGTGTGCTCGATTAGCAACTACCTCATTAACATTCATATTACTCTGCGTACCAGAGCCTGTTTGCCAAATAACTAAAGGGAACTGATCATCGTGCTTACCTTCTAAAATTTCATCACATACCTGCGCAATCAGGTCGCGCTTCTCCTCCGGCAAAACGCCTAACTCGTGATTGGCATATGCAGCACCTTTTTTTAGATATGCAAAACCATATATAATCTCAAGTGGCATTGAGGCAGGCTTACCTATTTTGAAGTTATTTAAAGATCTTTCTGTCTGTGCACCCCACAATTTATCGGCAGGCACTTTCACTTCGCCTAACGTGTCTTTTTCAATTCTGTAATTCATATAATTAGTTTTATTCAATTATTTATGAGTGACTAGTTAAATTATAACGCTACAAAACAACAAATTCCTTTGCTATTGCATATTTTTACAATATCACTTACAAGTTGTTAATTTTCAACTACAGCATATCATTCTATATATCAGCACATATCAACTCATATTTAGCAAATTAAATATTCTTTATTTAAAACAGTTATAAATAATAGACCTAATTGATTATCTTTGCGACCTTAAATAAAGGGTTGCTTAGATGCGTCTATCAGAACTACAAACAGGACAAAAAGCATATATTAAAAAAGTACATGGCAGTGGTGCATTCAGGAAGCGAATCTTGGAGATGGGATTTGTGCGTGGCGAAGAAGTGAAGTCTATTCTCAACGCTCCTCTTAAAGACCCCATCAAGTACGAAATAATGGATTATGATGTGTCATTACGGCGAAGTGAAGCCGTATTGATAGAACTAACCATGATTCGCGAAGAGACAAATAACAGCTATTCAAAAGACGACACTGACACTCAAATTGCCAGTGAACCCGATTACATAAGGAAATTTCGAACCAGAAAACATAATTATTCAGAGAAAAGAATAAAAGTAGCACTTATTGGCAATCCTAATTCTGGTAAAACGTCAATATTTAATCTTGCCTCTGGAGCTCACGAGCATGTGGGAAATTATAGTGGAGTTACGGTTGATTCAAAGGAAGGAACTATGAAACACAACGGGTATATGTTTACTCTTGTAGACCTTCCGGGTACTTATTCTCTTTCTTCATACTCGCCCGAAGAGCTTTACGCAAGAAATTTCATTACAAAAGATAAGCCCGATGTAATCATAAACGTAGTATCGGCATCAACATTAGAGAGAAACCTATATCTCACAACTGAGCTTATCGATTTAGAGATTCCAATGGTTATAGCTCTAAACATGTATGATGAACTTGAAGATAGTGGTAGAAAATTTGATCATAACACTTTCTCAGAATTAATAAATATACCCATTGTTCCCACAGTTGGGAAAAGAGGTGAAGGCATACCTCAACTTCTGGAAGCGGTAATAAAAACATATAATGAAGCGGAGCACGATTTCGTTCAAATACCTTATGGCAGAGTACTAGAAAAATCCATTTCGATAATGGAGCGAGAGTTGAAGGACAACTTTCAAGCCCAGCGAGGAATGACTCTAAGACATGTATGCATTAAACTTCTTGAGGGAGATAAAGAGATTGTAAAGCATATCAACCATCTTCCTAACATACAGCAGGTACTTGCCCGCAAAGAAAAAGAGCAAATCTATATTGAGAAGCTTTTGAGGGAGGATTCTGAATCGGCTTTCACAAATGCAAGATATGGGTTTATAGCGGGAGGACTGCAAGAGACACTTACAGAAAAAACTCAATTTGCCGATAAAACCAAACTCATAGACACCATTGTAACAAATAAGTACATTGGGTTTCCAATATTCTTTATTTTTATGTGGATTATGTTTGAATCTACTTTTAGGTTGGGCAACTATCCAATGCAGTGGATTGAGTGGTTAGTAGCTTTGATAGGGAATTCAGTAAGAGCAAGTATGACTGAGGGTCCTCTTAAAGATCTTATTGTTGAAGGTATTATTGGAGGTGTAGGAGGGGTAATAGTATTCCTCCCTAACATTGTAATACTATATCTTTTTATCTCCTTTATGGAAGACTCGGGATACATGGCCCGAGCTGCTTTTATAATGGACAAACTGATGCATAAGATAGGACTGCACGGCAAATCATTTATACCTCTAATTATGGGCTTTGGATGCAATGTGCCCGCAATAATGGCCACACGCACCATCGAGAGCAGGAGTAGTCGCATGATTACAATGCTCATAGTACCTTTTATGTCGTGCAGTGCCAGATTGCCAGTATATCTACTCTTGGCAGGGGCTTTTTTCCCTAATTATGCCAGTATTGCTCTGTTGGGATTATACTTTTTTGGAATATTAATTGCCTGTCTCACAGCAATACTATTTCGCAAGACACTATTTAAAGAGGAAGATACTCCGTTTGTTATGGAGCTTCCGCCATACCGCAGGCCCACTGTAAAATCGATTATCACACACATGTGGGACCGTTCTAGTCAGTATCTCAGAAAAATGGGTGGCCCCATTTTAATTGCTTCAATAGTGATATGGTTCTTAGGATATTTTCCACGAGAGAGAAGCTGGTCTGAAGATATAGACAAACAAGCCGCTCAAGTGGAAATGCAGTTTCAGAACAACGAGATAAATAGCGAACAGCATCAACTTCTCCTTTCCGAAATTGAATATTTCAAAAACACCGAGCATCAAAAAAATTCATACATAGGTAGAATTGGTAAATTTATGGAACCAGTTATGCGTCCTTTGGGTTACGACTGGAAAATATCGGTTAGCCTACTTTCGGGAATGGCTGCTAAAGAAATTGTTATAAGTACCATGGGGGTATTGTATACAGGTGATAGCGAAAATCAGCAATCTCTTCAAGACCGACTACTTTCCGAAACACATCCCGATGGTTCTTATGTGTTCACACCTCTTGTAGTTATATCGTTACTCCTCTTTGTGTTGATATATTTTCCCTGTATAGCAACAGTTATTGCAATTAAAGAAGAAGCTCACTCATGGAAATGGGCACTGTTTAGTATGTTTTACTCAACCGGACTTGCTTGGCTTATTGCATTATTAGCATACCAGATAGGCAGTCTATTCATTTAATTATTATGAACATACAACTTATAATAGTAATTTTAATTGGCTTAGTAGTTGGAATAATTCTACTAAGAAACATCTATAAATTCTTTTTCACCAAAAGAGATTCTCCTTATTGTGGGGGTTGCAAAGGGTGTGAACCAATAAAGAGAAACAATTAAAAGTGTGTGCTGTCTGATGAATCTGTTTATACTTTAGTCGTGCTTTAGTCGGACCTTGCTCTTACCTCGCTCGGTTACGCCCCGTATATATACAAGGAATGACCGAGCAAAGTAAGGCTTAGGTATAAATTAAGTACGCGCTTTGCTTTAATAACAAATTGGTCTTAATCTCTAAAAATAAAACTATTCAAGAATTAGAATTTCAACTTTGCGGAAATCAATTGGATGCCCTTCGCTCTGAAGTGAAATAGATCCTTTACTCAACATTTTATCGCCATTATTAAGGTCTATGAGCTTAGTGTAGGTGTAATCTCTTTCGTCGAGCTGCGGATTATTGTATTGAATTACAGTATCGCCATCAAGAATGTGATAAATAACATCATTACCTCTAACTTCAAGTTCGGCTGTTACCCACATATCATCAAAATAAAGTTCAGAAGATGAGGTTATACAATGATCTAAAATAAGCTCATTATTCATTACAACATTAGTTCCCGGTGTGCATAAATTCATATTTGTGCGCTCTATTGTTGCATCGCTACCAAGAAGCTGCACCTCAATTGAAGTAGGAAAATCCTGATCAAGGTCCATTGACTCTGGCATTTGTCCGTGAATCATTATGCCACTATTACGGTATGCCCAACCTGGTGCATCGGGAGCCTGATCACCTACGAACCTATACTCTACCCTAAGCTTATAGTGCGAGAACTCATCTTTATAGAAAAGATGACCAAAACGATTGGCGAATGTGTCATACTCGTCGTATCTTACTTTAATAAGACCATCCTCCACTCTAAATGTGTTGCCGAAGTTATCTCCCGCCTCGTGACCCACAATCTTAGGGGTCCAGCCAGTTAGATCCTCACCGTTAAAAAGTTGTGTCCACTCACCTTCTGTACTCTTTTGATTACAAGAGGTAAATAACAGGGTAATTAAAAATGATGCCAGAATTAATAGTTTACTCTTTTTCATAATTATAATGCTATAAATTGTTATTATTATCAACAAAGATAACTGCAATTTTTAGTATTTTAAATTATATAAACTATAATAGAAGATATTGTCTTATAAAGTGAAAATTATAATTAGTTGGTTACGTTATTAATAATTGTATTAATCACTGTACAGTCCATCCTTTTTCAGCAGCACTCGCATGCATGGCTTCGCCAAGCGGCTCTATGGATAGCCATAGCTCGCCACCAGCTACGTTCCTAAGCGTAGAAATAAGGCTTTCCATCTCGGTCTCGGACATGGGATTACCAAACGACCAAAGATGGCTCAATTTTATATTTCGCTCAACATCAAGGGCAGTAAGCTGGTTGTTGTAACACAACAGACGCACCAGTTCTGCATTTTTTGAAACATCGAGGGTATTTAACGCATTGCCTGAACAATCTAGAAAAGCGAGATTGCTGTTATTTGACAATTCCAGCGAAGACAATTGGTTGTTGAACACCCAGAGCGACTCCAACGACTTATTGGAGGAAACGTTGAGCGAAGCGATATTATTGTCAGAAACATCGAGTCTTTCCAGTGTGGTATTGGCTGAGAGGTCAATTACCCTGATTTTGTTAAGTGCAATATTAAGCGTAGTAAGGGAAGTATTTCCAGATACATCGATCTCTGCAAGTTCGTTAGACGCAGCACCTAGGTAGGATATATCACCATGCACGGCAACCGTTTTTACTCCCGCAACAAGGGTATACTCTTGATAGGCGTTGAACACTGTTATCTTTTCCGATCCATCCTCGGCACACTTGCCATCGCCGTCGAGATCAATCCACACGCCGAAACGGTCATGAGCAGGTGCATCAATGGAAAGACTAATGATGCCATCGGTACGTTGCGTTACCATTGTGATAACGCTACCAGTATCTTTTACGGGACCATCCACACGCACTCCTTCTATGAAATCACTTTCACATCCTATCACCACCATTCCAAACAGGATAATAAACAGGTATAAATATCTTTGATTCATATATTTCTGATCTATTTTATCTCTTATCTTTATTCATTTTCTATTGTCACTCGGCAAAGCTCAAGCAAGTTTGACCATACTCTAGCTCCTTAGAAATTAGCATATTAATCAACAATCACTTTTCGTGCGTCGCTTACTACCGCGTTCTGAATACGCACCACATAGCTGCCTTTAGGTAAACTCTCTACTTCATCTCCATCACCAGCTTTCACTTCTAGACTTTGCAGAAGTTTACCAGCAGTATTGGAGATAGATATTGTACAATTGCGATTACTATTATTGCTTATAGCTATCTTGCCCTCGTCTGTGGCTTGCACTACAATCTTTGCGCTCTCATCTTCTCCAGGTGTACCCGAAGCAGAAAGACTAAAGCGAGTTCCAGAATCACCCTTCTTCGCTTGGAAAGTATAAGAACCGCCTTTTGCTACACGCTCACTTGTACCAGTGGCAAGGTCGCGCAGGTATAATTCTTCAGTAGTCCAATGATCTGATAGAGCAAACTCAATGGTGTATTTACCATCCACGTCGGCTTCAAAGCCCAACATTATGCTCTCAAATGTAGGAACAGTAGCTACTTGCAGTTTGCTATTGTCCGACCCCGTTACGTAGAGTTGTGCAATACCACCCTCAGTCATCTTGCGTCC
>JAAZCL010000085.1 GCA_012513315.1 Bacteroidales bacterium
ACTCCTGCCTCTTTTGTTGCTCATCAGCCTAAACGTAGTATGCAAGAGGAGATTGCAGTAGATTTTGTCAATTCAGATATCACCCTTTTTATTGGTGGTGGAAAAAAATATTTCGTTGACCGTGAAGACAAACAAAATTTACTTTCTGATCTTGCAGCAAAAGGATTTAAGGTAGCAATTGATATGGAGAGTGTTATGAACACAGAGAGCGGTAAGCTGGCAGCCCTGATAGCAGACGAGCATCCTGCTACTTACCCCGAAAGAGGTGAGTTTCTTCCAGAGAGTGTTGGTAAAGCTTTGGATCTACTTAGTGACAATGAAAAAGGATTCTTTTTGATGGTTGAAGGTTCTCAAATTGATTGGGGCGGTCATGCAAATGAATTAGAATATACCATCAATGAAGTTATAGACTTTGACAGAGCTGTTAAGGTGGCCTTCGATTTTGCAGATCAAAACCCTGGTACGTTAGTGGTTGTTACTGCCGACCATGAGACAGGAGCAATGTCAATTACTGGTGGTGATTTATCTACAGGCGAAGTTAATGCTTCTTGGGGTTCTACAGGACATAGTGCCATTATGGTTCCTGTGTTTTCTTACGGTACTGCTGCTATTGAGTTTGCTGGCATCTACGAGAACACAGATATATTCAAAAAGATTTTAGAGCTTTATAATTTCTAAGCTAAAAGATATTCTTAATTACAATAACTCGATAAAGTATTCCCTAAGGAAATCAAAACCTTAGGGAATATTTTTTGTGGTTTATCTAATGATTAATTTTAGTTTTGTGTATTCTGAATTCAATTTAATTTTCGACTGACAATGTTTTGTGACCCAATTAAGTTCTCGTTCACTAAAAGAGTAATAACTCACTTCGTTCAGACACTACTCTTTTTACGTTCATCGAGAACTATGGGTCCCCACTAAACATTTATAGGTCTCAAATTTAAATGAATTCATGTTAGTAACACAAAATTAAAATTAATTGCCAACAAACTCATAAATCTTTTCAATAAGCGCTTCCTGAGGAATACCAGACTGCTCACTCATCATCTTTATTGTAGCAAGCGGAAGCACCACCTTAGCCATTGGGCTGTTTAGCATTGAAAATTTTGAATTATAGGCAATCAGATTTTCTTTTAAATCAGGAAATTTCTGTAGCAGTGATTTCAACTTAGTATCGCCGGTTATTTTAATAGCCTCATCCGAAGCATTATCTACGTGAGAAGAATCCTTTACGCTAGAAACAGTTGATTCTTTTTTAGTATAAACGTCTCCATTTCCATTCTTTCCCGAGTGCTCTTCCCACGTAAGAAGCCTTTGTTCTCCTTCCATGGCACGAATATGAGTGCAGTCTTGCATCATCTCCATAACTCCTCTAAACTTGCCATTCTTGTCTCTTATGGCAACATAAATGATGTAAATAAATACACCCGGCTTATTTATCCAGAACTCTGCTTTACTTTGTTCACCACTTCTAAACTTATCAATAATTTCCTCTACAAGATATAGACTTTTTGGTGGGTGGCAGTTACGCACCTCTCTACCAATAAAACCTTTACTTCTCGGGAAAACTCTGTGCTTGGTATCGGTGTAAAACTTAACTATATCATTTTCATCTACAAATGAGATATCAACGGGAAGGTGTTGATATAGAAGGTTAATTTGCTCGAGTGTAAGTTTACCTTCTGCAACATCAAGTACTTTTTCTTCTGAGTCTGAACTGGATTCAATCTTATGGCCATGTTTTGCAAGCAATGCAGCCAAGTCTGTCATGAAATCACTTGAAGTGCTGTCATCTGCATTTGCTTTATCTCTGGGATGGATTTTATTAGTTTTCAACTCGGGCATATCTATCATAAAGAATCCAATCTCTCTGTCACCCGACTTCAACTCCTCCATTTTATCTTCTGAAATCAACTTCAATGAAGTAGGATATAAAATC
>JAAZCL010000086.1 GCA_012513315.1 Bacteroidales bacterium
AAATTTCAAACACCTAACATAGACCAACTTGCCTTAAATGGCACACGGTTCACAAGAAGTTATTCAGGCACTACAGTTAGTGCGCCTTCTCGAGCAAGCCTATTAACTGGATTACATACAGGCCATACACCAATAAGGGGGAATATGGAAGTTCAACCAGAAGGGCAGAAACCACTGCCTGCCAATCTCTACACCATTTTCACTCTCTTCAAAGATGCCGGATATACAACCGGCGCATTTGGAAAGTGGGGATTAGGATACCCAGGTTCTTCCGGAGACCCAGTGAATCAAAATATTGATCAGTTTTATGGATACAACTGTCAAAGAATGGCTCACAACTATTACCCAAGTCACCTTTGGCACAATAACACCAAAGTGGAGTTCCCTGAAAACGACAATGGTGGCTTTGGAGCATACTCACAAGCATTAATTCAAGAGAAAACACTTCAATTTATTGAAGAACAAAATGATAATCCCTTTTTCTTATTTGTACCAATGGTGCTGCCACATGCCGAGCTAGTAGTACCCGAAGACAGCATTATCTTAAACCTTAGAGGTAAATTTCCCGAGACTCCATATAAGGGCACCGACTCTGGTCCCGACTTTCGTAAAGGTGGCTATATGTCTCAAGATTATCCTCGAGCAACCCATGCTGCTATGGTAAAGAGAATTGACGTTTATGTTGCTCAGATATTAGATAAACTAAAAGAACATAACCTGCTTGACAACACCCTAATTATATTTACAAGCGATAACGGTCCCCATAGAGAAGGAGGTGGCGATCCCGACTTCTTCAATAGCAATGGCATCTATAGAGGTTACAAGCGCGATTTATACGAGGGAGGCATACGTGTGCCCACTATAATTTCATGGCAGGGAAAAGTTGCTGAAGGCAAAGAGAGCAATTTCCCGTTCGCTTTCTGGGACTACCTACCCACTTTTGCCGATATTCTTCAAGCTGAAATTAAAGGATATACCGACGGTGTAAGTATTTTACCAACTCTCACAGGAAAAGGTAATCAGGATCAAAGAGACTATTTCTATTTCGAGTTTCAAGAGATGGGTGGTAGGCAAGCGGTAATAAAAGGAGATTGGAAACTTTTACATCTTGATATTCGAAATGGTAGAAAATATGAGCTTTACAACATTGCTTCGGACCCATCAGAGAATCATAATATCATAGATCAATTTCCAGATATTTATGAGGAGTTAAAAACTATAATGAAAGAAGCAAGAATGGAAGATCCCGACTGGCCACTTTTCTGAACATATAAATAATCATATGAGAGCAATTACAACAATATTCACATTTTTAATTTCACTTCAACTCACAATGGCATTTACAGAAAGAGAATTAGAAATAATTCGCAATGGAAATACAGATACTAGCTATCGCATATTACTTACAACAGATGCAATAGACTCGTTCACCCTTAGGATGAAATCATCAGATATCAATACAGATTCAATTGCAACAGATGAAGATTTGCAACTATTAATACAACGTTTAGAAATAACAATGAATGAGGCAGGTGGTGTAGGAATTGCTGCCCCTCAGGTGGGAGTTCTTAAGAATATCTTCCTGTTTATACGGTTCGACAAGCAAGATAATCCTGTTCAGGTTGCGATAAACCCCAGAATTATTAACCAACCCAGCGAAACCGTCTGCTTTGAAGGAGATGGCTGCCTCTCTATTCCAAATATCAGTTCAAACTCTATACGTTTTCCATGGATTGAGGTGGAGTATTGGGATGAAAAAGGCAACTTTCATAAAGAAAAACTGATTGGTTACAGCCGAGAAGAAGATTTTACATCAATTATATTTCAGCATGAGCTTGATCATCTACACGGAATCCTGTTTACTGATAAAATATGCACTCCATCAGAAGAAGACTGACCCACTTCAAGAATAAATCACTATTTTTGTAGTAATGAATAATTACAATACTTATATTTTTGATTTCGATTACACGCTAGCAGACTCTTCAAAAGGAATTGTTCTCTGTTTTAAACATGTCCTTAAAGAACACGGATATACAAATGTAAGCGATGAAGAGATAAAGCGAACTATTGGAATGACGTTAGAAAACTCCTTTAATGCCCTCACAGGAGTAGCTGATAAAGAGAAACTCTCTATTTACGTTAAGGAGTATGTGAAAAAGGCAGATACATGTATGACAGATAATACAATTTTGTTCCCGGAGACTGCCAAAGTACTTAAATCTTTAAAAGATAGCGGTAATAAGATTGGCATTGTATCCACAAAATTCCGTTATCGTATTAAAGAGGTTATTGAAAGAGAATTTGATGACGATCTTATAGAAGTTGTAGTTGGTGGCGAAGATGTAAAAACCCATAAACCATCTCCTGAGGGCTTATTTTTGGCAATTGACCAATTAAACTCCGATAAAAGCAATTGTCTATATATTGGCGACAGCACCATAGATGCCGCAGCAGCTAAAGCTGCCGGTGTAGATTTCTACGGAGTCTTAAACGGGGCAACTACCAGAGAAGAGTTGGAAAAATACCCACATATTATTATTGCTCAAGACCTTACAGATCTATTGATAATAAAAAAGCAATCAATTGAAATAACAACATAATAATACCTCCCCAAATTTTAATACAAGAGTTAAAAAAGATAGTTAGTACAAGTGGAACTCTAAACTGATAAAGTAATATATATTTAAAATCTATGTGGAAAGATTTGATTTTAGTTGGAGCAGGAGGAGCCTTTGGTAGCATGCTTAGAT
>JAAZCL010000007.1 GCA_012513315.1 Bacteroidales bacterium
CAACATACAAAGATGACGCACTTCCAAAAGGATCGGGTGATATTGTTGGTGTAATGACTGTGTTTGATGGGGCTTGGCAAGTATATCCTCGTAATAAAGCTGATTTGTCAGGAATGAGCGACGATGTTTCAACTCGTTTTGATGATAATGGTGGAACAGATCCGGTTGAGCCAGGTGAAGGCGATGGTACAAAAACAAATCCTTATACTATTGAGCAAGCAATCGCTAATCAAGGTGTTAAAGATAATACAGATTTTGTATGGATAAAAGCTTTTATTGTAGGAACCTCAAATAGTGGAGGTGACTTTGTTCCCATATTCTCAACAGACAATGCATCAGGAACAAATGTTGTTGTTGCTGCAACTAAAGGAGAAACAAGTATAGATAAACTTGTGGCAGTTCAACTTGCATTCGGAGGTGCTGCAAGAACTGAATTGAATTTAGCAGGGAATCCAGGTATGTATAAAGCAGAAGTGAAATTATATGGCACTTTAGAAGCATATTTTGGTGCTGCTGGTTTGAAAAATGTAAAAGAGTATGAGTTGATTACTCCTGGTGAAGGTGGTACAACACCTGATCCTGATCCTGATCCAACAGATTATATTATGTATGAAGCATTGGCAGCAGGATTAGGGACTTTTACTGAGTTTAGTGTTGAAGGTGTCAATACATGGCATGGAGATGAATTTGCTGGTGAGAAATTCGTGAAGATTTCAGGATATAACAACGAAACAAAAGGTTCAGATCCTAACGAAGACTGGCTGATTTCTCCAGCAATGGACTTATCAAAAGTTTCAAAGGCAGATTTAACATTTAGTCATCTCGTTGGTCATACAAGTGGCAAGGAAGCAACAGAACTCACTGTTTGGATTTCCTCAAACTATAGTAGTGGTAATCCAAATGAAGCTGCATGGGAGCAAATAACTGTTAACTATCCTCCAAAGCATCCGACTTCTAATTTTTCAGATTGGAAAGAAGAAGCTGTTTCAATACCATCTTCAATGATTGGTAAAACAGGTGTGCGAGTTGCATACAAGTATTTGTCCGGAACTAGCGGAGCTATGACTTGGGAAGTAATGAAAGTTGGTGTAAAATAAGACTTTAGATCCAACAAGTATCAAATTCAATATAATAAGAGAGAAGTTTATTCGAGAGAATAGCTTCTCTCTTTTTTGTTTCAGTGTAATTACAATCTGTTTGTTTCTACTGCGTTAAATTGTTTATAATTATTTCTTATTTCGAAAATAATCATTAAATTTGGGCGTTTGTTTATTCTTCTTTTATAAAAAGTGTTTCTCTTATAGAAAATCGTTATGTCTAAATGTAGTTATTTAAAGTTTTGCTATGCTTAAACATCTATACACCTTATCTTTAATAACCTTTATTCTATTACTATTGGCCTGTAATAAAGAGAATGATGAGCTATGCTATGTGCCAATAAATTTCAATTCTTCAGTTTACGATATAAATAAAACAAGAGTTACTGAAGATAGCTGGGATAGTGGAGATAAAATTGGTGTGTTCGCAATTAAAAGTGGAGCATCTCTTCATAAGGAAGCTATTGTAGAAAACTATGACAATTTAATGTTTTCAACATTAGGAGGTGGAGTTTTCACATATAAAAATCAACCAATCTATTATCCAAATGATGGCTCCGAAATAGATTTTATATCATACTATCCATATTTGCCTAATCTCATTTCTTACACCTATCCTATTGATATAGACAACCAGATAGATTTTATGTATAGCAACAATCTTAAAAATGCAAGTAAGTACAATAGAGATAACACCTTAATCTTTACCCGTGTTTTATCAAAGCTTTCTATAATTATTGACTCTGATGTAAGTTTTACTGTAGAAATTAAAGGAGTAAAGAAAAAAGCCGCATTTTCTCTCGCCAACGGACAGTTCACTATTGATGAAACATCTGTAGGAAAGCTCTTGTTTACTGCTTCGGATAGAGATAGTAATGGGCTTAAAGAAGTAAACTGTTTCTTGTTACCTACTAAAGAGAAAAATTGCATTGAAGTCTTTTTTAAACAGAATGATAATGCTATTTATAAATGGACAGTACCACATGCATTAGAAAATGGGAAACATTATATTTACAACCTAAAGCTTAATAAAGCTTCAAGTAAAGTTGCATCTACTACAAGTTGTGTAGTGTGTACCAGTTAATATTTAGATGAAAACAGTATGGTATAACATGTTAGAATTGGTTGTGTTTACAACAAACTACTAATTATATTTTAAACTACTTAATCTATGAAACACCTAAAGTTTTTATTTTTATTTGTTGGTTTAGTCATTTTTGCGTCGTGTAGCGAATCTGATGTAGAAAATGAAGTTGTAGCTGATAGCAAACAAGCAGTTTTTTCTGGTGCTATAGGAGAGTTTAACACACGTGTTACCAATAACTCATGGGACAAAGGTGATGCAATTGGCATTTTTGCTCTTATTCCACAATCAGATCCGCCTGCAGTTTATGAAGAGAAGTATAATGTGCAGTATGTTACCACCGGAGGTGATAAGTTTTCTTCGGTAGATGTTACAGGTAAAATTAATTTCCCCAATGAAGGGGGGTTAGATTTTGCGGCCTACTATCCTTG
>JAAZCL010000087.1 GCA_012513315.1 Bacteroidales bacterium
GATAATTGGTTTAATATGACAAAGAATCTTGAAAAAGAAATTAGTCCTGAAAACTATGAAAAGTTTAAAAAGACTACTGCCCGATTAAATGAATTAGAACTATATGAAGCCTATAAGAACTCTTTGCTTCTCGTTATGGAATTTCGAAATCTTGTTGAAAAACAGTATCAGTTAACCGTTAGCAATGATTTTTTCGAAAAACTGTTACATTATATGAATGAATAGAAAAAAACTTATTGTGCTATCGGGTGCTTAATACAAAAAGGAAGGTGAGTGAGAGAATAAAATTCAACTCTTTAATTCCAGAGTTTTCAGTTAAGTACATTGAGAAGTCGAAATGGTTTTATATAGATATACTTGGATTCCAATTAGAATATAAGAGCATAGTAGTAAAGGGGTTAGTCGTAAGGCAGGGATTTTGTTAAGCAAGTTCTTTTAGTGTTTCATATTCTTTACCTTGATGAATACTATGGAATTTACATATGGTAAACTTTAAATAAAAACGACTTTTATGTAACGCTATTTTAATTATGATATACTTTTGAAAAGGTACATAAATTCTAAAGAATATAAATGGATACAGTTATAAAGTGGCATGCTATAATTTAAAGCACTGATGGGTGATTTCATGTATAAAATTATGATGGTAGAAGATGATGAAAAAATTAGAAGAATCGTTTCCGATGTGCTTCACAAATGGAAGTATGATGTGATTGAGGTTACAAATTTTGACCAAGTGTTAACGGAGTTTGAACAGGTCCAGCCACACTTAGTATTATTGGATATCAATTTACCGACATTGGATGGTTTTTATTGGTGTCAGCAGATTCGTTCAGTTTCCAAAGTCCCTATTATATTTCTTTCTTCTAGAAACGAAAACATGGATATTATTATGGCTATTAATATGGGCGGGGATGACTTTGTGCAAAAACCGTTTGATTTAGATATACTTGTTGCCAAAGTAAAAGCACTTTTACGTAGAAATTATTCCTATCGAGATGAAGAATCTGTACAACTTATCCATCGGGGTTTGAAATTAAATATAAGCAATTCGGTGGCTGAATATAAGGGACAGAGCGCAGAGCTATCTCGCAATGAATTTATTATTTTACAATTAATGATGCGCAAGATTGGGAAAATCGTATCACGAGATGACTTAATGCAGGCATTGTGGAATGAAGAGCAATTTGTTGATGATAACACACTGACAGTAAATGTGAATCGTTTACGTCGAAAGGTTGCTAGTCTTGGGTTGAATGATTTTATAGTTACCCGTAAAGGAATGGGGTATATTATCGAATGACTTTTTTTCGGTTTTTACGGTATGAAAAGTCTTATATATGCGTCTATTTAATAGGTTTCATGCTCATGGCTACTGTGTTTTTCCTTGATGTTAATATAAATTTCACTTGGGGAACCTTTTTATATGCCTTTGCTTTATGCACGATTGTATTGATTGGATTTTTAGTATTTCGCTATCAACAAAATGTACGAGCAATCCACAATATTGATCATGAGGCATTTGACAGATTATCTCTAGAAGCTGAGCAGATGCAACAATTAATGGATGAGATGAGAAAAGAGCATATACGAGAAATGAATGCTGTTCAAGAGAAACAAAAAGAACATTATGATTTTATTGTTTCTTGGTTTCATGAAATCAAAACGCCAATTGCTGTCCTCCATTTAATCCAACAAACGGATATAGATGCGAATAGTTTAAGGGAAGAAATCGAGAAAATTGAAAATTATGTTGATCAAGCTCTTTATTATGCTAAATTAGATAGTTTTAATCAAGATTATAGTATAGGGAGTTGCGATATGATTGGCATTGTGAAAGATACGGTGAGAGACCATTCCAAAACTTTTATTTCTAAAAAAGTTCGAATCCTCTTGCCCTCTGAATCGATGAGCGTACAAAGTGATTCTAAATGGTTGAAATTTATAGTAAATCAACTTTTAACCAATAGCTTGAAGTATACGGACAACAGTGGAGAAATTTTGATTGGTACCAATGAAACCCCACAAGAAAAACAACTCATCATCCGAGATAATGGGATCGGAATTACACCACAAGAGCTACCAAGAATATTTAACCGAGGATTTACAGGTGAAACGGGGCGAACATACTCTAAATCAACAGGGATGGGCCTATATTTAGCACAACAATTATCCAATAAACTTGGTCACTATATTACTTGTACATCTGAAGTTAGTTCCTACACAGAATTTATTATCCATTTTCCAAAAGATGATGATCCTTTTTTGTTTATGAATAAGGAAAAGCAATGACTAATAAAATCAGTCATTGCTTTATTTTTATCACTTTTGTTGATTAACAATCTTATAGTAAAGATTGGTTGACGACACGTAAAACAAGAAATAGATAACAAAATAAATAATTAGTATTGCCCACATGATAGAAGTGAGCTGTGGGAAGTCTCTCACTTCCTCGAATATAGAGTAATTCATAATAAACAAGCTATGCAGCATTCCCAGTATAAGTGGAGGCAAGAAGACAAAAAGCAGTTTCTTACGGATGACTTTTTTCATTTCAGTGTTACTAACACCAATTTTACGCAGGATAGCATATTGTTTTTGTTCGTCTGTTGCTTCACGTAATTGTTTGAAATATATAATGCTTCCTAAAGCAAATACAGCGATGACGGCAAGAAAAGCTGCTGTAAACAGTAATAATGCTGAAGATTCAGCTTGAATAGCATAGCCGTCCGCAAAAGCTGAATAATAGATATCAGGTGATTGCGAAACAATCGCTTGTATTTGTGCTGATAAAGCTGACGCATCTTTAGCATTTTCAATTTGGTATAGTTCATACATTTGGGTATTCTGACTATTTTGTATAGTGGCATACGCTTCATCCGAGATAATGAATATAGCAAGATGAAGAAAAACATTGGTGTTACTCAAATTACTGGCAGGGACAAGTAGTGCATAGTCTTTTCTTTCTATAAGGTGAAAAGTAGACTCATCTCCTACTTTTACTGTGAATTCTGATTGATCATCCTGTGTGAACTGTTTGGGTGTATCTATTTTTGAAAGAACAATAGCCTCTTGGCCATGCAGGTTAACTTCCTGGTCATCACCGCGTAAGGCAACTATATCGTTAAATTGGGTCTCTGAAAATAAAAGGATATCTTCTGTGAGATAATCCGATTGTTCAAAGGCAACATCTCTGTTTGTAACGGGATTTACTAAGATCCCTTCAATCGTTTCATGAGTGATAACTGGGTGGTTTGATTCATGAATCAATGTTTCAATTTGATGCTGAATATGTTCATCCTGAGATTCGAAAGCAATATCATTTGGGAAATTTTTAGTACTCCCATCGAGTTGAACAGCGTAATTAATGGCTACAAAACCTACTAAAATGATAATTGCTGCGCTAAATAATGAAATGGAAGTAAGATTTAAGGCGTTTCCGCGAATGGAAAATCGAAGTGAAGAAGTCCATAAAACACGGTTTCCTTCATTATATTTTCTACCTCGACTAACGATTTCTAATAACCACCCCGAAAATTGACGAAAGAATAAATAAGTACCTCCGACAAGTCCTATCGCCATAACAATTATGCTAGCCAGACGATAATCTTCCCAGACGATAGAAGTACCATCCCGACTAATTAAAAAGAAAGCCATCCCTAATAGCAGAATAGATAATAAGGCAAGCAGCTTAGAAGCTGGTTGAAGCTTTTCCAAGTTTGTTCCTGAATGAAATAATTCTACCAGTTGGATACGACGTACACTGAAGTAGCTTTGTATACTAATAATCCCAGTTAGTATAATGAATAAAACAATAGTCGCCCCGATAGCCTCGAGCGGGAAAGTAAATGAAATCACTTCGTCGTACTGCATTAAATTCATTAAAAGCATCCCAGAAAATTTGGAAAGCAGACCACCTGTTAAAATGCCGATGACGAGCGAAATACTACTAAGAATAAAAGTCTCGACAAAGACCATCAAAGCAATTTGACGCTCACTCATCCCATAAAGCAAATACATTCCAAATTCCTTTTTACGTTGGTTCATAAAAAATGTATTAGCGTAGAGTATGAAAAAAATAATAAATAAAAACACCACAATGGATGCTGCTATAAGCCCTACCTGAAAATTTTCTTCATTTTCTAATGCAGCTAAAACATCCTCATTAAAGATTAAAGATGAAAAAGTAAATTGAATAACTACTCCAATAATCATCGAAATAAGATAGATGGATAAAATTCTAAAATTCCGTCTGACATTGCGCCACGATAAATCCAATAATTTCATCTGCGATTTCCCCCTAGAGTGCTCTGAAAGGTGAGGATGCGATCAAAAAATTCCTTTTGGGTTTGTTCTCCTTTGAACAGCTCATTTACAATCTTACCGTCTCGTAGAAAAATGACACGTTGGCAGTAACTCGCAGCATAGGGGTCATGTGTAATCATCATTATCGTTGTTTTAAATGTTTGATTAAGTGATTCAATTTGTTCCAGTAGCTGTGTTGCAGAGCGAGAGTCAAGTGCACCTGTAGGTTCATCAGCAAAGACAATCGCTGGGTTAGTAATAATAGCACGTGCCGAAGCAGTACGCTGTTTCTGCCCGCCAGATATTTCAGATGGATAATGATTTAAGATCGATTCAATGTTTAGCGGTTGAATGATATTGGATAGTCGTTTCTCCATTTCCTCAACATGTGTCTTTTGTAATGAGAGTGGCAAAAGAATATTTTCCTTTACTGTCAACGTATCTAGTAGGTTATAGTCTTGAAAAATAAACCCCATCCGCTTTTGACGAAATTCACGTAATGATTTCTTTTTTACTTCCAATAGCGAGGTCCCTTCAATCCAAATGTTCCCGCCATTAAATGTGTCAATCGTGGATAATGTATTCATTAATGTTGTTTTTCCTGATCCAGATGGACCCATAATTGCGGTAAACTCACCTTCTTCAACAGCTAAATCTATATTTTTTAAGACCTGAGTCTTTCCGTATGATTTAGATAAGTTTTTCGTTTGAATAATTGTATTCATTTGCTTAGTCCCCTTTCAATGTCAATACTATACCTCTGAATAGGATTACCAACCATCGATGTAATATAATGCAACATGACAAATCTGTCACAAATAAAAAATTGCATAGTAGAACTCTCGGTTGGAAGATTAGAATTACTAAAATAATCGTTATCTTATTAAAATATGTTATAACCATCATGAGAGGACTGTGGATATGATTTTATTTTTACAACCATGATTTATATTATTATCTTTTATTGGTCACGACTGACTTTTTGGAGTTAATATAAATAACGAAGGGGGGTTATTGAAGTAACAGGTGCTTATCTTGAATAAAGGAGAGCACCATTTCGCTATAGGGGCAGTTTAGTTGATGAAGCTTACTGAAAATATTATTCCATTACTTTACTGTATGAGAATAATCAAATTAAGTATGCCTTGATTTCTTAATGCACATTATGCTAACATAAAAACAAATGAAAAACTTGTTTTTATGTTTTTATAAGAGGAGGTTTAGGACTATGGCTAAATTCACACAATTAGAAAAAGAAAGGATTAAAAAATAATTATTTGAAGTGGCATATCGTTTTTTCGTTGAAAAGGGTTTTAAGAGTACTTCCCTTGAGGATATAACTTCGTCTGTTGGCATTGCGAAGAGTACTTTTTATGTATTTTTCCAATCAAAAGAAATGCTATATATGGAGTTGTTATCACATGAGGGAGAGCAAATTGAAAATCAGGTTTGGCCAAAGGTTTTAGCTGCTGAGGATATACGTTCAGCTATAAAAATATACTTAGATGAGATGGCTTTGGAGCTAGAAAATAAGATTTTAACTCAAAGGCTGATTTACGATCTCGAGGAGTACAAGCTTGTATCAAGAAAGCTAAATCCAGAGTATGTTGGATCAGAGAATCTTAGAAGTATCACCCCTCTTATGGACTTTATCAGGTCACGTCAAGATTCTAAGGAGATTATCGACGAAGAACCAAGCGTAATTGCTGGCGTTTTAAGAGCAGCTTTATTAATAGGCTCACAAAAGGGAGATTTACTGGAATACAATTATGAAATGATTAGGGAGTTATTATTCGAAGCTGTTGCTGATCGAATTACTCGGTCTTATTTGGTCTAGGTAAGTATTAATCAGATGAAAGTACTAAAAAAGGTGATAATTCATGACAGAAAAAATAATTCGTTTTAATGATGTTCATATCTGTACTGAGAGTTTTGGAGATATTAATAATCCAACTATCTTGTTAATTATGGGAGCTACTACATCAATGATTTGGTGGGAGGAAGAGTTTTGTAAGAGATTAAGCGATCAAGGGTTTCATGTTATACGCTATGACAATAGGGATGTAGGTAAATCAATTACTTACGAGTATGGCCATCCAGAGTATACTTTTGAGGACTTGGCTGATGATGCAATTCAGGTACTAGATGCGTATAAGGTTGATAAGGCTCATATAGTCGGTATGTCTATGGGAGGGATTATTACGCAGATAGTAGCTCTTAAACACCCAAGCAGGGTGCTTACTATTTCATTGGTTATGACATCAAATTTTGACCCTAGCCTTCCTAAAAAGGATAGTAAAGTAACAGAAGCTTTAGGTGAGCTTAAAATCAAAAATTGGCAAAACAAAGATGAAGTGATAGAGTGCTTTATTAAAAAAAGCAAAGTTCTTATAGGCTCTAAACATATATTTTATGAAGAAAAAATAAGAAGACTGAATGAAGAAGAATTTGATAGGGCTAGTAATTTACAGAGTAGGGATAATCACGGAATTATAAGGGGATGGGGTTCATATTTATCAAGAACTGCTGAAATAAACGCTCCTACATTGGTAATTCACGGAATAGAAGACCCTATTATTCCATACGAGCATGGAGTTCATCTCTCTAAGATTATACCAAATGCTGTATTAGTTACCTTAGATGGTTCTGGACATGAGCTTAACTATAATGATTGGGATGAAATTATTAATTCTATATCAAAGCATGCAGCAAATTTATTACCGAAATTTTTAAAAATTAGATAGGAGTGATTTGAATGGGTAAAGAAATGAAACAAGTTATGGAAATAGCTAAAAAATATAATCTAATTTTAAAGGAAGAAACAATACAGTTTAATGAATCCGGACTGGATTTTCAAGTTGTATTTGCCCAAGATGAAAGTGGTACGGAGTGGGTTCTTAGATTGCCTAGGCGGGAAGATGTTATGCCTAGAACAAAGGTAGAAAAACAAGCATTAGATTTGGTTAATAAGTATGGAAAATCTTTTCAGGCGCCAAATTGGATTATTTACTCAGATGAGCTAATAGCTTACAAGAAGCTAGATGGCGTACCAGCAGGAACTATAGATCATAATATAGGGAACTATGTTTGGGAAATAGATATTAACAATGTTCCAGAATCTTTTCACAAGTCTCTTGGAAGAGTGTTAGCAGAGATTCATAGCATACCGAGTGATAAAGCCGTGGAACTTGACTTAGTAGTACACACACCAGAAGAAGCAAGAATGTCAATGAAGCAGCGTATGGATGCGGTAAGAGCAAAGTTTGGTGTAGGTGAGAATCTATGGAACAGATGGCAAACATGGGTGAATGATGACGATATGTGGCCTAAGAAAACTGGTCTGATTCATGGAGATATACATGCCGGACATACCATGATTGATAAAGATGCTAATGTGACCGGATTAATCGACTGGACTGAAGCTAAAGTTACAGACATTTCGAATGACTTTATTTTCAACTTTAAAGCTTTTGGTGAAGAAGGGTTAGATGCCCTAATTCTTGCTTATAAAGAAGCTGGTGGGTATTACTGGCCTAAGATGAAAGAGCATATTATTGAACTTGACGCAGCATACCCAGTTTCAATTGCTGAGTTTGCATTAGTGTCAGGCATCGAGGAATATGAACATATGGCAAAGGAAGCATTGGGAGTGATAAGTTCGTAGGTGGTTGATGCCTTCGTTGACACGTTCCCACATAATTCGGTTTCCACATAAGTAAAAATCGC
>JAAZCL010000088.1 GCA_012513315.1 Bacteroidales bacterium
GTGTAAGGACTGTCTCAAAATGAGTTTTAAGCTTCAAATCATCGGGTGGGTCAATCTGAATCACGATTGTATTTGAGAAATGACTGCACTTTTCGTTAAAACAAACCTTCTGACAATAGTCATAAATTTCTTTATAGTTTTCTAAGGAATAAAGTGCTTGACTAGGACTATCACTCTTTTCGTCTAAATCGATTGGATTAGAGAGTATTGAATTGGGTATGTTTGGCATTTCATGCAGACACGCAGCCTCTGCCACACTCCAAATATTCTGGAATGTGAATAAGAGTACCAATATCTGGATTAGAAATGTTTTTCTCTTCATACACAAATCTGTATTTAAAACACCAATAAGAAGCTGTCCAGATCTATCAAAGATCTGATCACAGAATTTGAGTAACCTTAAACTTTTTGCAGCCTTAAGTAAAGATATACAGAGTTTTTGAAAAAAGCATAGGTCTAGATAATCAAGCTAGATTTTTTAAAACTCCACATTGGTCAATTGTACATAAACCATCACAAGTACCTCTTAAATCAGATAGTTGTTCAATAAGCTTTTGTTGCTTGATTATATTTTCTCTGATAGCACTGACATGTAAGTCAATTAATTCATTCACATCTGAACAATTTTTCTCAGGTATGTCTTTATAGGTAAGTAATTGACGAATTTCATTCAAACTCATATTTAAAGTTCGGCAATTCAAAATAAACTTAATTCGCTCAACATAGCCTATATCGTAAAGGCGGTAATTTCCTTCCGTTCTTTCCGGTTCCGGAATTAAACCTTCCTTTTCATAAAACCTAATTGTTAATACTGAACATGAGGTTTTTTTAGAGAGTTCACCAATTTTTAAATGCATTGAGTTGGTATTTCCAAAAAATCTTGACTCTATAGTAACTATAGGGATTCTAATATTCAAAGTTTATAAATTTTTTTAATGGGTATAACTATGAGTGGCTGTGGATGTAGTAAAGAAACACCATGCGAAGATAAGAAATCTCAACAAGAAAATCATCCATCAATTGCAGAAGCAAGCAATTCAAAGAATTGTGATAATACGCCTAGCTGTTGTGGTGAAGAGGAAGAAGAAAAATCTTCATCTCCTTGCTGTAACACTTCAAACAGTTGTGAAGATACCGCTCAATCCTGTTGTGGTTCTGATCCCAAAGAAAATTTAAGCACTGAAGACGTTTTAAAAAATTCGCACTACATGAGTGAATACTTAGTTCCCAAAATGGATTGTTCTGCGGAAGAACAGATGGTTCGTATGGCGCTATCTTCAATTGATGGTGTTCAAAAACTCATCTTTGATTTACCTAACCGTTCTTTAAAGGTTCTACATAATCAAAAAGATGAAAATATAACCACCAAACTTGAAGCTTTGGGTTTTGGTGCAAAGCTTGTGAAGACTGAAACTTATATAAGCAATCAACAGGCTAAGCAAACAAGTACCTATACCATTCCTAAAATGGATTGCTCTGCTGAAGAGCAAATGGTCCGTATGGCTCTTGCAGATATTGAAGCAGTTAAAGGTCTTACTTTTGATCTTCCCAATCGAAAACTGAAAGTCTTCCATAATGAAGGGAGTCAGCAAATTACGGCCAAACTTGAAGGACTGGGTTTTGGGGCGAAAC
>JAAZCL010000089.1 GCA_012513315.1 Bacteroidales bacterium
CAATGACAGTATGGAAGAGGGCATTAGTGGGCAAAACATTTATTCCAGATGTAAATTACTTTGCTGACTGGGTAACAAAATCCTGGACAGGTGGCTGGACAGCAGAAGACAACATCTTCCCCAATGATTTTGAATCGCAAGGCTGGTTATGGAATCAGGAAACATATAATGCAAGTATTGCGTCTTCAATTACATACTATATGGATGGTGATGTTATGATAGCTAACGCAGTTGACAATGGAGTTGAGAAAAACGGAATTATTGTTGATATAGATACCGACAATAGCACTATTACTTATTCTGAGGCACCTTTTACTTATACTTCGATATTTACCAACAATGGTGAAGGAGCCGGCCCATGGATGTTTGGTAGCTTTAATAATGCATCACTTGCCAATGTTAACACTCATGGCATCTATTTGGGTTTCGAATCGGGTGATAACGAAATTACAATGCACCATCTGATACTCAAAGAGTAAATAAAATTTAAACTATTAATATGTTCAGACAAAAACTCTTTTACAGGATTATATTTTCATTCTTGGTCGTTTTTGTTGTATTGAGAGGCTGTTCCGAATCGGAACAGACTCTCAATCCTGAATTGACTCTCTCTGGAAATACTTTACAGTTTAGTAATGCAGGAGGATCACAGGTTATTACAATTAGGAGCGATAGAGAAATTAATGCTTCAGCAGATCAAGATTGGTGCAATGTTACTTTTGGAGATGCGGCTATTGGTAGCAGTGAATATTTGATCACTCAGGTTGTAGTGACCGTTAATGCAAATGAGGAACCAATGGATCGTAGTGCACTAATAACCATTTCTGCAGGTGATATTTCAAAGACAATAACTATTGCTCAATCATTAAACCACCAGTTGAATATAAATAAAACAAACTTTGAAGTATCTCACTTGGGAGATACTATTGAAGTATTATTGAAAACTACTGGTATTTATGAGGTAAGCCCTGATGTATCATGGATAAAACAGCAGGTAGGCTCAAGAAGTTTGACAAATAAAACAGAATCATTTATTATTGCTTCTAACCCAACTGCATCCAAAAGAGAGGGATCTATTATATTTAAATTGAATGAAATAACTGAAAGAGTAATAATAAAACAAGATGCAAATAGTAACATATCGATGAATACCGATGCAATGACTATGGCATCATTAATGACCATTGGATGGAATTTAGGTAATAGTCTTGAGGCAACAGACGGAACAAGCGCATCTGAAACCATGTGGGGTAATCCAAAAGTTACAAAAGGATTGATTGATGCTGTTAAAGCAGCAGGATTCAACTCCATTCGTATTCCTATTGCATGGAATGGCTATATTGAGAATAAATCTTCACATAAAATAAGTGATTCGTGGTTGAACAGAGTTGAAGAGGTAGTAAATTATTGTCTCGAAAATAATATGTACACTATAATAAATATACACTGGGATGGTGGTTGGCTAGAAAACAACTGTACACTTGATAAACAGGAGGAGAATAATGTTAAACAGCACGCACTATGGACACAGATTGCAACACACTTTAGAGAGTATGGTGAGAATCTGTTGTTTGCTGGAACTAATGAGCCTAACGTTGAAAACGCAACTCAGATGGGAGTGCTTAATTCATATCTGCAAACATTTATTGATGCTGTTCGCTCAACAGGTGGAAATAATAGCTACAGAAATATCATAATTCAGGGTCCTTCAACAGATATATCTAAAACCAATGAACTTATGCATACACTACCTATTGATCAAGCAGAAGACCGTCTGATGATGGAGATACATTATTATTCGCCATGGAACTTCTGTGGTATGGAGAAGGATGAGAGCTGGGGAAGAATGTTTTACTTTTGGGGTAATGGATATCATTATGAAGGTTCTGACAGGAATGCAAATTGGGGGGAAGAAGATTATGTAAATGCTCAGTTTGCCTTAATGAAGTCTCAGTTTATTGATAAAAATATTCCTGTAATATTAGGAGAGTATGGTGTATTTAAACGTACTTTGTTAACTGAAGCGGAACAAACTGTTCATGAAGCATCGCGACTATATTATTTAGAATATGTTACCAATCGTGCAAGATATTATGGTTTGGTACCTTTCTATTGG
>JAAZCL010000090.1 GCA_012513315.1 Bacteroidales bacterium
TCACCATAGTGAGCTAATTCGTAATGTGAAGGCTGAATAAACATGTTTGTTACAAAGTGAGCTTGCCACGCAACTTCAACTATGAAACGTACTTTCATACGAGTATCAACGTTAGTTCCGCAGTATGTGTCAACTACATATATTTTTTTGGCCTTAGAAAGCTGAGCTGTTACGCGATCTTTACAGTAATTGAATGCTTCTTTTGTACATGGGCGATTGATAGTTCCATCCCACCATAGATTCTCTTTTGTTGACTCATCTTCTACAAAATATTTGTCTTTTGGTGAACGACCGGTGAACTTGCCTGTGTAGACGGCTGTAGCACCAGTTTTTGTTAATTTGGCTTTTTCAAATCCTTCATTTGACGGATCGGTTTCGTGCTGAAAAAGAATTTCGTAGGAAGGATTATGGAAGATCTCAAAATCTCCAGTAATTCCATACTTGCTTAAATCTAAATTTGCCATCTTTAAAAAATTTGGGTTTAATTATTATATAAAAAACATGTTGTCGAGAACAATACCTAAAACAACTCTACAAAAATAATCAAATAAGTTTAACCACGAAACTAATTAAAGAAAAATTTCTCTAATTGTTTGATATTTTGTCTGCATATCATGTTATTTAACAAAAAAACAGATTAAAAGTTTAGCAGAACCTCTAAAAATAGTACCTTTGTATTCCGAAATTAGTTTCTATTAGATGCACATTCTCATTATTATAAATATAACCTATGCAAGTAATTAACTTTTCGGAAAGTAACTCTCTCCTTAATTCATTCGTAAGAGAAATTCGTGATGTAACAATTCAAAACGATCGCCTGCGTTTTCGCAGAAACATCGAAAGAGTTGGTGAGCTGATGGCATATGAAATCAGCAAACAGTTTACATATAATACTATTACTGTTGATACACCTCTTGATAAAGCCGACGTATCGGTGTCTCAAGAAGAAGTAGTAATTGCCACAATTTTACGAGCCGGATTACCATATCATCATGGCATGCTTAACTATCTTGATGGTGCAGACAATGCTTTTGTTTCGGCATACAGAAAATATCGTGAAACAGGACATAAAACTTTCGATATTCATATAGAGTATATAGCCTCGCCATCAATTGAAGGCAAAACTTTAATTCTTACCGATCCTATGTTGGCCACAGGAAGTAGCATGGAATTGACTTATAGAGCTTTGCTAACAAAGGGCAATCCTTCAAAAATTCATATTGCTACTATTATTGCCAGCAGACAAGCCATTGATTATTGCAAAAGTGTTTTCCCAGAAGATAAAACTACTATTTGGGCTGCTGCAATTGATCCGAGTGTAAACGAATCGTCTTATATCATTCCGGGACTGGGAGATGCTGGCGATTTGGCTTATGGCGAGAAAATTTAAGTGTATATACAGTTAGGCTAATCGTAAAATTTCTTTTCAAAGGCATTGTATTCGCCTTTTTTTAGAATCAAACGATTCCAGACGGCTGATATAAATCCGCTTCCGTAACCTGTTACCTGAACCCAAGAAGAGGCTATACTATACAGAGCTACTTTTATAGATCTATTCTTTATTAATGAGTCGATAAATATAATAATAGAATAGGTGAGCGGTAATAATAATAGTATGGGGTAAAATAATGAGAGAATTAATATTATTGCAACACCCATTACAAAGCATGCAGGTAATGAGTGAACCAATTTTAAAGATCCAGGATGAAGTAGATGTAAATCTATTCGGGCTATGCCTGAGTTGTAAACTTGCTTAAAGAATTGTCTGAAATTAGTTCTTCTCTTGTGGTATACGAAAGCGTTTGGGATAAGTGCGGTTTCAAATCCAGCTTGTAATAGTCGCAAGCTAAAGTCAATATCTTCACCAAAACGCATTTTTCCATATCCGTTCAATTTGTCAAAAGCTTTTCTCGAAACGCCCAAGTTAAAGCTTCTTGGGTGAAACTTATCAAGTGTTTTACTGCCTCCCCTTATCCCTCCAGTGGTAAAGAATGATGTCATTGAATAGTTGATAGCTTTCTGAATCGGAGTAAATGAAGTTAGGGCAGCATCTGGGCCTCCGTATGCATCTGCAGAGCTTGCTTTTAGAAATGTAGTTACATTTTCAATATAATTTTCTGGAATTATGCAATCGGAGTCAAAAAATATCAGCCATTCGTAATTGGCTTTTTCTGCCCCTTTATTTCGAGTAAGCCCTGGGCCCGAATTAGGTTTTTCGAAATAAATAATTGATAATTTGTCTTTGTACTTTTCTACTACTTTATCACTTTTTAATGTGGAGCCATCTTCAGCTATAACTACTTCAAACTGCTTATTTGTTTGGTTGCATAAGCTTAAAAGCAGTTCGTCCAATTCGTTAGGTCTATTAAAAAGCGGAATAATAATAGAGAAGTACATATTTTATATTTTCAATTTTAATACACAAATCTAGCTATTTTCTTCCTTTTTGCAATACAAATAAAACCATTTGATCTCATATGAATGTAGTTTAAATAATAAATGTGAAAATCATTGAATATTTAAAAAAATGCAATATCTTTGTCCTTTCACAAGTTTGATTTAGTTTACCATACCTTCAATATATAATGAGGAAATATTATATAATAATCACATCAATAGTCTGTTTGCTTTTTGCATTGTCTTGCAAGAAGCCAGATGGTGCGTTTATAAAAGGTGATATTGAAAATCTTTCTAATCCTTATATATTAGCATCATACATTTCTTCAGACTCTTTAATCATAGATACAATACCTGTATATGATAATAAGAGATTTACTTATAAAGTAGATATAGATACTCTAACTACCTTTTCATTATATATAAACGATGGTTCAACTGTTGTATTTGCCGATAATGGTCAGAAGCTAACAGTAAAAGGAGATGCACTTTATCCCGATCTTATAAAGATAAATGGAAATGAAATAAACAATGATCTTACTACTTTTAAGATTGATAATCAGGATTTGTTAAAGCAGAGAGGGCAATTACTAACTGATTTTAATGTCATTAAAGATATAGATTCTTCTCGTAATAACTCTTTATCGAGAAGTGATGAAGTGTCTAATCTCAATCTTTTAAATCACGAGTTAACTTTAAAGGCAGAGGAGTATATAAAAGAGAACCCAACGAAATTATCGAGTTTAATCTTAATAAATAATTTTTTTACCAACAGTGATACTCCTAAATCGCTTGAAAGAGTTTTAGGTTATCTAGAAGGTGATGTTGTGGAAACCAATATAGCAAGAAAGTTGCAAGCATACTCTCAGAAACTTAATAGATCTGCCGAAGAGGCAAATATTCCATATTTTCAATTAACCGATAGCGAAGGTGAATTAATAAATTCATTTAATTTTAAAGGTAAATATCTCTTGCTATCGTTTGTATCTAACACCGGCATTGAGTCGCATGAAACTATAGAATTGCTTAAGGATGAGTATGAAGTTATCAATAAAGATAGTGTGCAATTTGTGTCTGTTTATATCGATTCAGATACTTATCCTATTGAAGTTGAGCACGATTCTATCCCTTGGATAGTTGTGATAGAAGAAAGAGGCTGGGGTTCTGACATTGTTGATCTTTTAAATATACAATACATTCCTTTTAATATACTTGTTAATCCCGAAGGAACCATAATGTTAAGGAATGTACCTGCTCAGGAAGTAGCAGAAATGGTAACAAGATCTTCTGAAAAATAAAATTTGAATTATTAAAATAAAAACTGTAACAAATGCTGGTTAAAGTATTTGGCGCAGCTGTTCAGGGTATTGAGTCAATACCCATAACTATTGAAGTTAACTGCTCCAAAGGTATAAGATTTCTTCTGGTTGGATTACCAGATGCTTCTGTAAAAGAGAGTCACGAACGTATAGTCTCGGCACTTGAGGTTAATGGACTCAAATTTCCACGTCAACAAATTGTAATTAACATGTCTCCGGCCGACATACGAAAAGAGGGGTCGGCTTTTGATTTACCCCTGGCTGTGGGTATATTAGGTGCATCGGGCGCAATCTTAAATGATAAACTCTCTAGCTATATGCTTATGGGAGAACTGTCGCTTGATGGCACTGTACTGCCACTTAGAGGTGCACTGCCTATGGCCCTGATGGCAAAAGAGCAAGGATTCAA
>JAAZCL010000091.1 GCA_012513315.1 Bacteroidales bacterium
CTCTTTACCACTTGGGTTCTTTTCTGAAGAAAGAAAAGGAGATATACTAGCAAGAATTTCGGGAGACGTAAATGAGGTGGAGAACTCCGTGATGAGTTCGTTAGACATGCTTTTCAAAAACCCAATACTCATTGTTATATATCTAGTAACAATGACAATTTTGAGTTGGCAGCTTACACTATTTGTTTTGGTGGTTCTTCCAATTATGGGATTTATAATGGGCAGAGTTGGCAGAAACCTCAAAAGAAGCTCATTTGAAGCACAAAACAAATGGGGTGAGTTAATGTCTCAAATTGAAGAAACACTAAGTGGACTACGAATTATAAAAGCCTTTGTTGCCGAAGACAAGATCTCTAAACGATTTCATTACGGAAGCAATCAATTCAGAAGAATGTCGAACAGAATTTCGCGCAGACAACAACTGGCACATCCAATGAGTGAGCTTTTGGGAACCATTACAATTGCAATTGTATTATGGTTTGGGGGTTCACTTATCCTTGGCAACAACAGTATAATTGATGCTGCAACATTTATATATTATCTTACAATATTCTATAGTATTATTAATCCTGCAAAAGAATTCTCCAGATCTGCGTATGCTGTACAACGTGGATTGGCTTCTATGGAAAGGATTGACAAGATTCTAGATGCCAAAAACACTATTGCAGATCCTCAAAAACCCGCAATACTAACATTTAACAAAAGCATCAATTATAAGGATGTTTGGTTTAAATACAATAATGATTGGGTTATAAAAGGAGTAAACCTTACTATTGAGAAGGGAAAATCCGTAGCCCTTGTAGGTCAATCGGGGTCGGGTAAATCTACAATGGCCGATATTTTACCTAGGTTTTACGATATACAAAAAGGTGGTATATTTATTGATGACATTAATATAAAAGACTTCAAAATTAGCGAGCTAAGATCGCTAATGGGAAATGTAAATCAAGACCCCATTCTTTTTAACGATACATTTTATAACAACATTGCATTTGGCGTTAAAGAAGCAAGCGAGAGCCAAATAATTGAAGCAGCAAAAGTGGCCAATGCACACGAATTTATAATGGCGACCGAGAAAGGCTATTCAACAAATATTGGCGATCGTGGGGGTAAGCTTTCGGGTGGCCAAAGACAAAGAATTAGCATTGCAAGAGCAGTATTAAAGAATCCCGAAATTCTTATTCTGGATGAAGCAACCTCTGCACTCGACACAGACTCAGAAAGGCTGGTTCAAGAAGCATTAGATGTATTAATGAAGGATCGCACAACTATTATTATTGCGCACAGGCTTTCAACAATAAAGAATGCTGATAAAATATATGTATTGAAAGAGGGAGAAATTGTAGAGTCGGGAAAACACGATACTCTGTATGCTCAAAATGGCTATTACACTAAGTTATGTGATATGCAAGGTAATTTAATAACAGAGGAGTCTTTTTAAATAGACTCCTTTGCAACTCTTTCCAAAACTCTGTCAACGGCTTCAAATGGTGAGTTTATACTCTGAAACTCTGGAACTATCTCCTTCATCTTCCTAACGGTTCGCATATCATCGTATTCGTATGATGACCTAATAAGTGAATCAATTTTCTGAGCAACCTCCTGATATTCATATTCACGAACATTGGCAATCATTATTTTTTCGTGATGAGTAGGTTTTGTATGCTCAGCATTATTTAGGAGCTCTTCATATAGTTTCTCGCCATTGCGTAATCCTGTAAACTCAATCTTAACATTAGTAGATCCCGACAACTTTATCATTCTTTTAGCCAGATCAACAATTTTGACCGGTTTGCCCATATCAAAAATAAATATTTCACCCCCTTTACCCATAGCGCCTGCCTCAAGCACTAGCTGACAAGCTTCGGGTATTGTCATGAAATATCTTATTATTTCGGGATGTGTTACGGTAACGGGACCCCCATGCTTTATTTGCTCTTTAAACAAAGGAATAACCGAACCGTTAGATCCTAGTACATTACCAAAACGAGTAGTTATAAACTGTGTCTTTTTATCTGTATCTTTTTCGAAATGCTTAGCTAATGATTGTACATATATTTCGCATATACGTTTTGAACAACCCATAATATTTGATGGATTAACTGCTTTATCAGTTGAAACCATTACAAACTTACTTGCCTTATATTTTATTGCAAGATCGGATATAACTTTAGTGCCTAAGATATTGGTTTGAACAGCCTCAGAAACATTAACCTCCATCATTGGTACATGCTTATACGCTGCTGCATGAAAAATGAACTGCGGTCGTGTTCTTGAAAATATCTTATCCATTCTGGAATGATTGTTTACACTTGCAACCACTATTTCTGTTCTAAGAAACTTCCATTTTTCTTTTAACTCCAGGTAAAGATCGTGCAGTGGAGTTTCGGCCTGATCAATCAATATTATACTATTAGGATTAAAAGACGCTACCTGTCTTACTATTTCGCTACCAATAGAGCCAGCTGCACCTGTTACCATCACTCGCTTTCCTTCTATATTAGACGCAATATCTAACATATTAATTTTAATTGGCTCGCGAGGCAGCAAGTCTTCAATTTGTATATCCTTAATCTGCTCTCTACTCTTCAATGAACCATCCCATTCATTAATTGGAACAGTTGTAAGAAGCGAGATATCATGATCTACAAAATTGGCTAAGAGTGTTGAATTCTTAATTTCATCCATCTTTTGTGGAGAAACTATTATAGTTCTTACATCCTTGCTCTCCAGAGTTCTAAATAGATTATCATTATTTTCATGTATGGTAACACCCATTATCTCCTTGCCCACCATATGATCCTCATCGGATATAAAACCTAAAACACGATATTTAAACTCGTTATTCCCTTTTAATGCTTTAGCTACACTGATACCCGCTTGTTTGGTACCATAAATAAATACATTAACTGGCTTTACATTATTGCCTGTAATTACTTCATAAACCTCTTTTACGATAATTCTGGAGAATATCATTAAAAAAGTATTAAAAGAGAATATAGATATATAAGTTTGAGTAGGTAGATGAAATACTTCGTTGAATCGCATTATAATATTAACAGCAATTAATGTTGCAGTGTAACCAAAAATTAATGCGTACACAATTCTGAGTAAATCAGTAAATGAAGAAAAACGCAGAATACCACTAAAAGTTCGTAATGATACAAAAGCAATAGTGTTAAAGAATATCAGAAGTAGGCATAATGTTGTACCATCTCTTCTTACATCAAGAGTTAATCCTTCAAAACCATATCCAATAAGATACATTATAAGGCAAGAAAAGACAATCATTAATGTATCAATAACAAGAATGGCAGTTCTGGAAAGAACTCTACGTGCTAAATAATTTTGAATAATTTTGCTCATCAGCTTATAAGTCTTTGTATTACTTTACGATAGTGGTGTAGAACAAAGATATAATAAATTTCACATTTAGTGGTTTTACCCAATAAAATGATTCACTTATATTCTTCATTAATTATACTTTCTCTTTTTGTCTTGCCTGTTTCAACAAGCTCAATCCCTTTATGTATCAGGGGATCATCCTTATAGTAAGCAGCCCAGAAGGCTTCTTCGCCAAAGAAATTTCTTACAATATAAGCGTGTAAATTTTTCTCAAACAAATCGCTAGACTCCTGTATATAGTATGGTCTTATCCTCACTCCGTTATTATCTGCGAAACTAACCAAATTCATTAAAAGTGGTTGTTGACGTAGATATCTGTAAAGTTCAGACCAAGTATCAAAGCTACTTAGTTGCTTTCTGTTAGAATCTGAATATATCATTGCATACTGTTCATCTAGTCTACTATTAACAACTGTATTGAAATATGAGTTCACTCCAACTGTATCACGTGGTATAAAAATATCGGGCATAATGCCATCTCCTCCATAAACAGCTCTATTGCCAATAGTTTGATATAGGGTAAGGTTGTTTGAAATAGTATCTATATTAATATAATCACCCTTAAGATACCTATTTATAGCATCCATCTCGTACTCATCATATTTGCCTTTCTCATATTTTCTTTGAATAGAGCGGCCAGAAGCTGTATAGTATCTTGCAACAGTGAGCCTTACTGCAGAGCCGTCGGGAAAAAGCCTTTGACTTTGCACTATACCCTTTCCAAAAGAGCGTCTCCCAATTACTAAACCTCTATCGTGGTCTTGAATTGCTCCTGCAAAGATTTCACTTGCCGATGCACTCAACTCATCAATAAGTACAACAACATCATCCTCTTTACTAATTCCAGAACCATTAGCGTAATTATCAGTCCTAGGAAAATCACGTCCCTCTGCATAAACAATTAGATCACCTTTTTGCAAAAACTCATTTACCATTGCAACAACCACCTCTAACGCCCCGCCAGAATTTCCTCTTAGATCTATTATAAATGAGTTAGCACCCTGGCTTTTTAGTTTTGATATAGCAGAGATAAATTCACTGAAAGTATTGAACCCAAAATTAGTGCCTAGCTTAATAAAACCAATTTTATCAGTAAGCATATAAGATGCGTTTACACTGTTAGTAGGTATATTGCCACGAGTAACAAAAATATCGTGTATCTCGCTGCTATCTGCCGCTTTAATACCAAGCTTTACTTCTGTTCCGCCTTCACCCCGTAGTTTTTTAAGTACCTCTTCATTTTTTATGTTCTTACCAGCAACAACAGAATCATCAACTAAAACAATTCTATCCCAAGGAGTAATACCGGCTGCCTCAGAAGGTCCGCCAGGCACTATACTTGTAACAACAATGGTATCTTTTAATACATAAAAGCTTACTCCAATTCCTGTAAAATGACCTTCAAGCGATTCGTTTACACGCTTCATATCTTCTGCCGATATATACTCGGAGTGAGGATCTAACTCTTGCAATATATTGGGTAGTGCATCTTCAACCAGATTATACATATCTACACTATCTACATACGATTCTCGCACATAGTTTAAAACAGCACCCATTTTGCCAAAACCATCCACCCTACCGGTTCTGCCGAGTACACCATACTTACTACCAATAAATATTCCTAATGCTATACCTATAGCTATCCATAAGGGCAACCAGGTACCTTTTCTACTTTCTGAATTCATCAACTCTCTCTATCGTTTTTTAATCCGTTTCTACTGAAACCAACTCTATCTTAGCTCTTTTTAATAATTCAATACCATCGCTCAACCTGTAGGCATCTGAATAAACAACTCGTCTTATTCCTGCCTGTATAATTAATTTTGCACACTCAATGCACGGAGATGAGGTTACATATAGAGTTGCACCATTGCTGCTATTATTTGAGCGTGCAACCTTTGTTATAGCGTTAGCCTCTGCATGCAAGACATAAGGCTTTGTTGTATCATTCTCATCTTCGCATATATTTTCAAATCCCGATGGAGTACCATTATACCCATCAGAGATAATCATTTTATCTTTTACTAAAAGTGAACCCACTTTTCTGCGCTTACAGTAGGAGTTCTCTGCCCATATAAAAGCCATCCTCATATATCTTCTATCTAGAAGATCTTGCTTCACCTCATTTTCGTTCATAAATACAGATAACTTTTATAATTAAATTGCTTTAAGACTCATATCTAAACACATTACAGAGTGTGTAAGTGCACCAACTGATATAAAATCAACACCTGTTAATGCATATCCGCGAATTGTACTGAAATTAATTCCACCTGATGATTCCAGCTCTACCCTGCCATTAACTATTTGAACGGCCTCCTTGGTTTTTTCAATGCTAAAATTATCAAGCATAATTCTATCTACTCCTCCTACTCTTAGCGCTTCATTAAGCTCTTCGAGACTTCTTACCTCTATCTCAATTTTTAAATCCTTATTATTATCCTTCAAATACTGTTTGGCTCTAAGTATAGCATTTTCTATGCCTCCTGCAAAATCTACATGATTGTCTTTGAGCAAAATCATATCAAATAATCCTATTCTATGATTTACTCCACCACCAATTTTTACCGCTTGTTTCTCTAAAAGACGCATACCCGGAGTTGTTTTGCGAGTATCTAAAACTTTAGCAGTAGTACCCTCCAGTTCTTTTACATACATACTGGTAATAGTAGCAATACCACTCATTCTTTGCATAATATTTAGAACAAGTCGCTCCGCTTGCAAGATCGACTGCACTTTTCCCTTAACTATAAAAGCTACATCTCCCTTTTTTACATGTGCTCCATCGTTTATAAATACCTCAACTTTTAAATCTGAGTCGAGCTTTTTAAATACACCAATTGCAACTTCAACACCAGCAAGGATACCATCTTCTTTAATAATTAGCTCAGAAGAGCCTATTTCGGTTATGGGTATACAGCTTAATGTTGTGTGATCTCCATCGCCAATATCTTCGGCAAAAGCCAAGTCTACTAGGCTGCTTATCAACTTTTTCTCGTCCATCAATTAATGTTTATAAGAGACAGGCCAGTTTGCAACTTAAACAACCGAACGCCTGTTTTGTTAATAATTTTGAATAATAATTTATGCAAAATTACAAATTTATCGGCTATATTTGTAACTACTGAACGTTTTTAATTGTTTGGGACAAAGATATATCGGTCAAACATTAGAAATCTTGTAGTTTAATTATATGAAAATATTACTTATAGCTGTTGGCAAAACCGATAAAAAGCTAATTTCTCAATTAATTGATGAGTATATTAAGAGAATAAAATTTTATATACCTATTGAATTAAAAGCATTGCCGGATGTAAAAAAGAGTAAAAACTTATCGGAGAAAGAACAAAAAATATTGGAGGGCCATAGTATTAAGAAATGCCTGCAACCTTCTGATTATATAGTATTACTCGACGATAAAGGCAAACAACTTACATCTAAAGATTTTGCAAAGTATATTGAAAATAAAACGACTTCTGTATCTAAACGTTTGGTATTCTTAATTGGTGGACCGTACGGTTTTTCTGAAGAAATTGTAGCTGTTTCAAATGAAAAACTCTCACTTTCTAAAATGACTTTAACGCATCAAATGGTTAGATTATTATTTACAGAACAGATTTATCGAGCAATGACAATATTGAATAATGAACCATATCATCATGAATAATATAATTGAATAAAACATCAACAATATGCCTAGAATGAAAAAAGTTCTTACAGTTTTATGGGTTATAATTGCCATACTGGCAATTGCATCAATGGCATCATTAATTATATTTCCACAGTGGAAAGGAGTTTTCTTAGCAGGAGGTGGTGGCTTCCTGATATTTAATATATTATTATCTATGTTTTTTATTAAGAGAAATTATAAAAACTGATTTAATTTGGAGTGAAGTTAGCTGTCCACTCCAAATTCAAACTTTAGTATACTAAGTATTTCTTTCTCTACATGGTTTTCCGAACCCTCTAAGTGCGAAACTTTCTGCAATACATTAGTGGCATTCTCACCAGAGATACGACCATAATATTTGAGCGTATTAAGAGCTGCTTGTCGCAATAACATTGATTGACTATTAAAGTCTGATATTGCATTTTGAAGGAGTTCATCACAATTAATCTTTTCTACTGTTTCTGATTTTGTAATACACAATCTTGCAAACAACCAATAGCCGGTACAACGAATATGTTCAATATTGTTTTTTGCGCTTTCTTCAACCAACTCATTTGCATATGTAAGGTTCTGTAAAAGATTCTTGCAAAGTTGCTCTCGTAGCTCCTGATCTTTAATTTCAACAATCCAACTCATTGCCAATTCTTTGCTAAATTCTTCAATTGGATATAGCAAAGTGGCTAAAATCTTTAGTTCGCGAACATCGTCACTCCATAAAGTTTCGGCTAATTCTTTATCTTGCTCATATTTTTCAGATATCTGATTTATTCTAGGAATGCCTACACCAAAATTCATTCTATAGTTAATGCCTTTATCGCGCATGCTGGAAGATACAGCGCCGTTCATAGACAACCTCAAGTCGGTTCTTATTTTCTTTATTATTTCTTTCATTATTTATCTTCAATTAATAGATTACAAATTTAGCTCAATTCGCAATATTAAAATATCTTTTGTCTAAATTTCTCTATATTTGTATTTTCACAACTTAAATATCAATTAAATGAGACTACTGTTAATTAGCAATTCTACTAACCCAGGAGAAGACTATTTAGATTATCCAAAGAATAATATAAAAGATTTTTTGGGAGATAAATCAAAGAATGCCATTTTTATACCTTATGCAGCAGTAACCTTTTCTTTTGAAGAATATGAGAAAAAGGTAAACGACCGTTTTGCAGAAATAGGCCATCAAGTTACAAGTATTCACCGTTTTATAAATCCTATTGAGGCAATTGAAAATTCTGATGCTATTGTAGTGGGTGGTGGCAACACATGGCAGCTTGTAAAGATGCTACAAGAGAAAGGTTTAATGAAGGTTATTCGCAAAAAGGTGAAGCAAGGCACACCATATATTGGCTGGAGTGCGGGATCAAATATAGCTTGTCCATCGTTGAAAACAACCAACGATATGCCTATTGTGGAGCCTATTAAGTTTAAAACCCTAAAGCTGGTGCCATTTCAAATAAACCCCCATTATCTGGATGATAACCCTGCAAACCATGGGGGTGAAACTCGCGAAGTGCGTATAAATGAGTTTATAGAAGTGAACAGAGAAACACATGTGGTGGGTCTGCGGGAAGGAACAATGCTTCTGCTTGAAAACAACGATTTAGCTTTAATTGGCAAAAGAAAGGCTAGAGTATTTAAGTATGGTCAAGAGCCTTTGGAACTCTCTGATGAGGATGACTTTAACTTCCTTCTGCAATAAATAAAAAAGGGGGCCATATCTGCATTCAGATTAAGCTCCCCTATTTTACATCTATCCTAAAGTTATGAAGACATACTTATAACTTCTCTCCAAAAATAGTATCTGAGTTTAGTAACAGATCGATATACTGTGCTCTTTTATAAATAATTACGCTATCGTTTTTATTTAAAGCCATGTCTGATAGCTTTCCTTCAAAATCACTAATGCTGTTATACCCTTTACTTTCCATCCATTCTGAAATTGTTTTGTTAATTTCAGAAATTACAGATGTACCATACTTATATACGGCACTTACAACCTGCACACATGTAGCACCCGAAAGAAGTAGTTTTATTGCATCCTCTCCATCAAAAACACCTAAACTACTGCAAATATCGGCTTCAATACGTCCATGCAGCATTCCTGCGTATCTTAGAGATTTCTTGTAATCGCCTCTCCTACTTAAATTGAAAGATTTTTTATGCTTCTCTTTCTCAATATTAATATCAGGCTGAAAAAAGGCATTAAACATAACCATAGCATCTACTCCAGTATTATCTAGCTGATGTGCAAAGTGTAATATATTGGTGTAATCTGGACTTAATTTTACACTCACTGGAATAGATAGTCTGTTTTTAATTTTAGAAACTAATTCAATTTGCTGTTTTTCAATTGCATTGCTATCTAAATCGAAACGAGTTGGTGTTTGATAAAGATTTAGTTCTATACCATCCACACCAGTTTCTTCTATTAATGAAGCATAACGTATCCAAGATGACTCATTTACAGCATTTAAACTTGCAATAATCGGTATAGACACACTTTCCTTAGCTTTTCTAAGTTGATGCAAATAATGTTCAATTTCTGAGCGATCTATATTTGGATGATTGGTAAGCATCTCGGCATGTATGTCGTTATACTCTTCCAATTGCTCATCATGTATCAAGTTATCCATTTGAATTTGTTCTTCAAAAATAGACTTATATACCACAGCGCCAACTCCTTCTTGTTCTGCTCTTTTAAGTACATCTGTTTTTGATGTCAGTTCACATGCACCTAATATAACCGGACTTTTTAGAAGGATTCCCATGTACGATGTTTCAAGGTTTCTCATTTTAATTTTGGTTTTATTGTTTATATAATTTAGTCTAGTATATGTCAGTAGTCACGAAATTACTTAAAATGTTTATAATAAACTGCATTTTATGATAGATATTTATACATAGAACTATAATCACTCAATTTGTGTTTTAAATATCATACAGACAATTAAGGTAGTTATAAAATTATAGATATATGAAATCAATTTGGAATGGAGCAATTGGATTTGGATTAGTAAACATACCTATTAAATTATATTCAGCATCAGAGAGTAGTTCATTGGACCTTGATATGCTGGATAAAAGAGACCTTTCTAACATAAAGTTTAAAAGGGTGAATGAGAAAAGCGGCAAAGAAGTAGAATGGGAAAACATAGTTAAAGGTTATAAACTTGAAGATAGATATATAATACTTGAAGATGAGGATTTTGAGGCTGCAAGTCCCGAGAAGAATAAGATGTTTTCTATAGAACAATTTGTAAAGGAGGAAGAGATAGATAGCGTATATTTTGAAACACCCTATTTTTTAGAACCTCAAAAACATGGTGAGAATGCATATGCACTATTATTGGAAGCTCTAAAAAAGACAAAAATGGTGGGTGTAGGAACTTTTGTTTTAAGGAATAAAGAGATAATGGGTATTATAAAACCATATCAGGATTTACTTATTATAAATAGAATAAGATTTCCCGAGGAGCTTCGCGAGTATGATGAGCTTAAAGTTCCGAGAACTAAAACTAAACCAGGTGAATTAAAATTAGCCATTTCGCTAATTGAGCAGAACTCCGAGCCTTTTAACACAGAGCAATTTAAGGATCAGTACAATGCCGATCTTCTTAAAATAATTAAGAAGAAAGCTAAAGGCAAACCGCTTAAAGTTTCTAAAAATAAAGATGTTGATGTTAAAACAGTTGACCTGATGGAGAAACTTAAAGCAAGCCTTCAGAAAAATAAAAAGAATGTTTCATGAACCCACTTGAAGAATATAAAAACAAACGTGATTTCAGCAAGACCTCAGAACCTGTGCAGAATAAAGGGACTTCGAAGCAAAAAAAAAGATCTGAAGATGATCCTTTAATATTTGTGATTCAAAGACACGAAGCAAGAAATTTGCATTACGACTTTAGATTAGAAATGGAAGGAGTACTGAAGAGTTGGGCTGTTCCTAAAGGTCCTTCTTTAAATCCTTCGGATAAGCGACTTGCAATAATGGTAGAAGATCATCCATATGATTATCATTCATTTGAAGGATCAATACCCAAAGGTAATTATGGTGCTGGTGAAGTGACTATATGGGAAAAGGGTGTGTATGAGCCTCTGAATAAGGTTGAAGGCAAAGATAATGAAACGATTCTACTGGAAGGTTTAAAAAAAGGTTCTCTTAAGATCATAATGTATGGGACTAAGCTTAATGGTGAGTTTGCTTTAATTAAGATGAAAACTGCTAAAGAGGAAAACGCATGGCTTCTAATTAAGCATAAAGACAAATATGCAGTTGAAGAAAACTACGATGCTGAAGACCATTTACTAATTGATGCCTCCAAAGACAAGCCTATAATTAGTTCTAAAAAGAACATTAAGTTGAACGAATACATCAAGCCAATGTTGGCAACAACAGGTAAAGAACCATTTAATGATGACAAATGGATATTTGAGATTAAATGGGATGGCTATCGTGCTATAGCCGATTTAAGTAACAAAGAAGCTCTTAAATTATATTCACGCAACGGTATTTCATTTATGAATAGATATCCTAGTCTTCAGAAAGATTTATTGAAACAAAACCATAGCATGATCATTGATGGCGAAATAGTAGCACTTAACGAAAAAGGTACGCCGAGCTTTCAGCTGCTACAACATTTTGCCGAAAACCCAAATACACCTGTAATTTTTCAAGTTTTCGATCTCCTTTACTTGAATGGGCATAACACAAGAAGACTTTCTCTATTAGATAGGAAAGAATTGCTCAAAGATGCTTTAATAGAAACGCCCCATATAAAATATTGCGATCATATAGATGGTAATGGCATAGATTTTTATAGCGAAATACAAAAATCAAACATCGAGGGAGTTATGGCTAAAAAGAAATCCAGTATATATACAGATGGAAACAGGAGTGAGAATTGGCTTAAAATAAAGAATAGTCTATCAGAAGAGGCTGTTATCGTAGGTTATACCGAACCCAAAGGCTCAAGAAGCTATTTTGGTTCTTTAATACTCGGAAGGTTTATTAATGGTGAGTTACAGTACTCCGGACATGTTGGTACGGGCTTTAGTGAAGAGTCGCTAAAACAAATATACGAACTTATTGAGCCTTATAAAACCAACAAAATGCCTTTTAAAGTAAAGCCTAAAACGAATATGCCTCCAACTTGGATAGAACCTCATATAGTAGCGACTATTAAATATACTCAGCTAACCAAAGAAGGAAGATTCAGACATCCGGTTTTTATTGGAATAAGGGAAGATATCTCAATTAATGATTTAAAATCAAAAGATAATAAAGCAAATATAGGAAATACAAAGAAGAGCAATTCTAATAAAAAAGAAACTAAGGATGTTCAGACGGAAGAAACTAAAAGTGCTAAGTCAGAAGAAACTGATTTGAATTTCACAAATATAGATAAGCTCTATTGGGAAAAAGAGAAAATATCTAAGGGGGAGCTAATCGAATACTATCTTTCTGTAAGTAAATATATTCTACCTCATCTTAAAGATCGTGCACAATCGCTTCACCGATTTCCAAATGGCATCAACAAGCCCGGCTTCTATCATAAAGATGCTGGTAAAGACACCCCTTCGTGGGTGGAGACTATATCAATATTCTCTGAGTCTAGTAATAGGGATATAGATTACATAGTTTGCAATAATGTAGAAACACTTGGATACCTAATTAATCTAGGTTGTATTGAACTTAACCCATGGAGCAATAGGATAGATAAACCGAATAAGCCCGACTATTTAATAATCGACCTAGATCCTTCTGAGAAAAACAGCTTTAAGCAGGTAGTTGAAGCAGCTAAAGTAACTAAAGAGATATTAGATATTGCAGATATTCCTGGTTATTGCAAAACATCAGGAAGTAGTGGAATTCATATATTTGTTCCAATGGGATCCAATTATGAATATGAGCAGGTTAGAGATTTTGCACATATGTTAATGCAGTTGGTGCAGGTGAGATTATCCAAAACAACTACGCTAGAAAGGGGTCTTAGTAAACGGGGACCTAAAATATATCTCGATTATTTGCAAAATAGAGAGGGACAAACTGTGGCAAGTGTTTACAGTGCCAGGCCGAAACCTGGGGCAACTGTTTCCATGCCTCTTGAATGGAGTGAACTGACAAATGATCTTTCTATTAAGGACTTTACAATTAAAAACTCTTTGAATAGAATCGAAAAGAAAGGTGATCTTTTTATGCCTGTACTTAAAAAAGGTATAAGTATAGAAAAGGCTTTAAAGAAACTAGATATACATAACAAGAAAAACCCCAACTGATATAATCAGTCAGGGTTCTATGACTTGGTACTCGGAGCGGGACTTGAACCCGCACAGCCTATAATGGCCACAAGATTTTAAGTCTTGCGTGTCTACCATTCCACCATCCGAGCGGACCTTTAGTTCAAGGCGGGACGTTCAAATGTCGCTCACCAATAAGTTAAAAAGAGCGAAAGACGAGACTCGAACTCGCGACCCCAACCTTGGCAAGGTTGTGCTCTACCAACTGAGCTACTTTCGCAATAATACTAAGCTACTTCCGCAAAATGTTACTTTGTTAAAGTAAGTGCTCGCTAGCACAGCTTTGAAATTGCGACTGCAAATGTAGAGAAGTTTCTCTAATTTTCAAAATAATTTGAAGAAAAATATCCAAAACAAACTAATTTTTTCTTCAAAACACAACTTTTGAGCTCTTTTTAAACTGGTTTATCAATACTCTTCTCTGTTGAAGCCATTGCCAATCTCTTAGTATAACTTATAAACAATCCTGTTAGAAGCAGATTTAAGCTCATAGCCAAAACTGATACTACCAATAAAACTCCTCCTAAATGATATCCTATAGCAATGAATAAAACACCTGCACCAACTTCACCCCTTGTGAACATACCAACTGAAACTGCTAGCCTTTCAGACAATGATCTATCTCTATAGAAAAGCAATGGAAAGAGCTTACCAATGTTTGATATTAAAGTAACTATTATAACATGTATAGCAATTACATTCCAACTGGGCATAGGTATTTTATTTATTACTGAAGATGTAAGAGAGCCCAATGCTTCATAATTAACACCTATAAAAAGCGGCATACTAATTCCAACAAGTAGCATAAAAATATAAGATATCGTATTTGAAACTCGCACCTCTTGTTTACTAGGAACAACACTGTGATCACCTTTCATTATCATTCCTAACACAAATGCTGGTAAAAGAATCTCTATATGTATGCTACCCTCACTTCCGTAAAAATGTGTCGTTAGCCTATATAATACCTCTATAAACAAGAATAATAGAAACGAATATAAAAGAATAGATCTCCAATTTTGACGAAGTGAAAAGGAATTCATTTTCTTCCAGCCAATCCATAATAGCAATATTGCAATAATTATTATAATAAACATTTGCCAACGCATCCCAATCATAAGAATTTGAATTGGAATCATTAGAATGATTGTGTCCAGGTCATCAAATATTGCTAAAACTTGCACTTTTTTATAAACCCAGGTATATCTCAAACCTGCTGCAGCTAGCATAGTAAAGAGTATACCAGCAGAAGTTGGAGCTGCATAGCGACTTAATAGAAATGTTTCTTTCCATGCATCACCATTTTCCCATATGCGCATCTCTGGAGGTGCTACTGCAAACAAATAGTATAAGGCTACAAATATCCATGGAAAGGCTGCTGCACCCATTGCCACACCATAATCAACAGTATAACTACGCCATTGTTTTTTATTTAGCTCAAATTCTCTACCAACATTAATCATTATAAATGCTAATGATATATAGAGAAGCGCATCGGTAACTTCTTTGAATGTTGGATAATTGCCCCCTAGAAGATTGGGAAGAATTTGTGATAAAACGAGACCAATAATAAGTAAGAAGGAAAAAGTATAGACTTTTCTCATTTATGTTTGGATTATTTAGGTGATAGAAAATCTTAAAGAAAACACCTAGTAAATATTTTGTGAGTATGATAAACACTAAACAGGTTTAATTGTTCAGATAATCCTTACATTTTAATTGAAAATTCTAAACTCCCCATATTGAAGTGGGAGTACATTATAAGATTTTAATGATATTCTCTCTTTTGCTGCCGGTCCCGACTCTGCACTACCAAAACCTACCATCCCTCTACCTGGTATGTTATCCCCATAAATGGTAATAAACACAGATCCACACTCGTTACATTTTACTTTTCCTACGTCAATGTATGCAACTTTTATATCCTTTTTTCCTTCATAAGGACACGCAAGATCATAGGCATAAATTGAATTTCCGGTATTATCAGTCACAACCAGCAAACCTCCATATCCAAACCTATCACTATCGAGTTGCCTGTCATTTTCAGTAAAAGTTTTATAAGCCAACCCGTTCTTTAAAATATTATCTCTACTATTTATCATCAGGTTAAAGCTAACAGGTGAATTAGGAATATTATTATGAGGAATTTGGTCTTCACAAGAGAGCAAAAAAACGATTATAATTATAAATGGAAGAATATATTTTCTCATAATTTAGCACCATCAAGTATTGAATCAATAAGAGTCAATTCTTCATTAGTAAACGATAAATTATCTAAAGCTTTTAAACTATCTTGTAACTGAGAAACATTTCTTGCCCCTACGATAAGAGATGTTACAGCAGCGTCTCTTAATGCCCATGCAAGAGCCATCTCAGCCATAGTCTGTCCGCGCTCAACAGCTATTACGTTTAGCGCTTTCACTTTTTCAACCAATTCAGGGGTAACTTGCTGTACTCTTAAAAAGCCATTAGAATTTGCTGCACGAGAATGTTTTGTAATACCATTCAAATATTTATCTGTGAGCAAACCTTGTGCTAAAGGAGAGAATGCTATAAAACCAGATCCATTCTCCTGAATGATTTTTAATATCTTTTCTTCTGGCTTACGATTAAACATACTATATTTATCTTGAAATATAAGACAAGGCACATCCCTCTCTTTTAGATATTTCATCGCAATTAACGCCTCTTTAGGGGGATATTTAGAGATACCAATATACAACGCCTTGCCCTGTCGCACTACATCAACCAAAGCCTGCATAGTCTCTTCAACAGGGGTGTCAGAATCATATCTATGAGTATAAAAAATATCAAAGTACTCAAGTCCTGTTCTTCTCAAACTCTGATTAATACTAGCATTAATCGACTTCCTTGAAGATCCATCTCCATACGGACCATCCCACATAAGATGCCCAGCCTTAGATGATATAATCATTTCATCACGATGTGAAGAGAGATCTTCTTTTAATATTTTCCCAAAGTTAATTTCAGCTGAACCTGGAGGTGGTCCATAATTGTTTGCCAAATCGAAATGAGTGACACCTTCTGAAAATGCATATTTAATCATTTCTCGAGATGTATCAAAGTCATCTACAAATCCAAAATTATGCCACAAACCTAAAGATATTCTAGGTAGTTGTAAACCGCTGTTGCCACAAAATGTGTATTTCATATGATATAACTTTTTATATTAAACAATACTGCAATAATTATATTCTAATGCATTTTCTTTTCTATTTCATTATCACTTATCAAGCTTATTATCTTTTGCCCTTCTGGAGTAAATGAAGGCGAGCTAGTTGCAAACAGCTGATTTACTAAAATCAACATCTCTTCTGCGGTTAAAGTTCTACCGTATGGAATTGCTGTTGAAAATGCAAGAGATAAAGCTATTGATTCTTGTATTTCAGATTTAACATCACTCCCTGTTTCTATACTTTTCTCGATTATAGAATGAATTAATTCAGTTGGGTTTACATTATCTATTTCACCAGGAACCCCCTGAACTGCATAGCAATTATTACCCAAATTATTTAGCTCAAAACCTAGAGCTTTAATGTCATCCATTATTGAGGGCAATGCAGCAGCCTCAGAAATCGAAAGCTCTAAAACCTCTGGAAAAAGCACCCTTTGAGAGACACCTTTATTTTCTTTAATCTGTTCTAGATATTTATCAAATAGTATTCTTACATGTGCTTTATGTTGATCAATTATCATCAAGCCTGATTTTACAGATGTAAGTATATATTTTTGTTTAAACTGATAATGCTCTGGAAAAAGTTCTTTTTCTACAATACTATGATCCGACTTAAACAAAGATGGGGATGATTGTCCTAATTCTAAAACATTATCTATCGATAAATCCCTCTCATTTTCAAAGCCACTATAAAGCTTTTCCCATTCAAACTTTGGGGCTGAAGGCTGTCTAATTTCCTGTGCGGGATTATTGAAAGGATTATAAGAAGGATTTAAATTTACTTTGGGCATCGAAACACTACCGGTAGGATCATACAAGGGTATCTCCGGGGCATCGTCTCTATCAAAATCAATTGAAGGAACAGCATTAAACTTACCCAACGACTCTTTAACAGTTACCATAAGTATTTGCCAAAGTGCTTGCTCATTTTCAAACTTAACCTCCGTTTTGGTGGGATGTATATTAACATCCAGAGTTTCTGGATCAACCTGAAAATAAATAAAATAACTTGGCTTTTCGTTAGCAGAAATCAATTGGTCAAACGCAGTATAAACAGCTCTGTTAAAATAAGGGTGACGGATAAAACGATTATTTACAAAGAAAAACTGATTAGCTTTTGTCTTCTTTGCATATTCAGGGCGTGAGACATATCCATAAATTTTCCCTAATGTAGTCTCCACTTCTATCTCTATTAGCTGCTGTATAATGTTTTTACCTTCAAGCTGAGCTATACGATATTTTAGACGCGATTTGGGTAATCGAAGAGTCTCAATATCATTTTCGATAACCACAAACTCAATATCAGGATGCACCAATGCTATTCTTTCAAGCTCAGTGAATATATTTCGTCTTTCAGTTTCATTTGATTTAAGAAACTTTCTCCTAGCAGGAACATTGAAGAAAATGTTCTTTACAGAAATTGAAGTACCCTCACCGCATGCAATAACTTCCTGCTTTTCTAATTTAGATCCCGAAATCACTAAAAGTGTACCTAATTCATCTTCTTTTTGTTTACTCTTTACCTCTAATTGTGAAATTGCAGCAATTGAGGGTAATGCCTCCCCTCTGAACCCCATTGTGGTAAGAGAAAATAAATCTTCTGAACTTTTTATCTTTGAAGTTGCGTGCCTCTCAAAAGCCATTCTGGCATCCGTAGGAGACATACCTTTGCCGTCGTCTGTTACCTGAATTAGGGTGCGGCCGGCTTCTTTAATAGATATCTGAATATGCTTTGCACCTGCATCAATAGAATTTTCAACCAGTTCTTTTACAACAGATGCTGGCCGTTGAATCACTTCACCAGCAGCTATTTGATTAGCTATAGAATCAGGTAAAAGATGAATAATATCTGACATGCTATAAATAATTAATTTAATAGCCAATAAAAGTAAGCTGCAATTATAATTACTACAATTATAATTAGGATACCATTGTTAGATATAAATGAACTTCTTCCGCTTTCTACCCTTTCCTGGCGCTTTTTAAAATGTTTAGTTTGCGAAACAAATTCTGCTTTAAAATCTTTCTTTTCTTTTGTCTCCTCTTCCTCTAAAACACCCATTTCTCTCTTTACAGCATTAATTCTATTCTGCAATTTTTCTTTCCTTGCATCCTCGTCGGGATCAAATAGAATCGGTTTATAATTAAACCTTCTGGGTTTCCTGTTATTATAAAAAAAGAATTTTGCCATAGCTTAATGATTTTTTTGATTACAAAGTAACATCCTCGCGCTCAAAGCGTCTTTGAGGTTGTTCATCTACATCTCCTATTTCCCTTATGTTACGGCGGAAAATATCAAATGAATTCAATGGACGAAGATAATCAAGCCAAACAAACCCCTCCAGTCGTTTTTGCTCAGGCAGTAATTGAGGAAGTGGGGTTGTAACAGCAGTTGTTGCAGGCCATAATTTAAGTTTTTGAAGCTTATCCTCTTCAATATCCATTGATAAATAGGGACTCTCTGTTTTATTTAGTCCAATTACTGTACCGTCATCCTCTACTAGGTAATAGAGAGACATAGCATTGCCCTCTACAAGTACATTATATAGTTCTCCGTTATTAAAAAACGCTGTCATTTCTCTACCACTCAACTGGTTATACTGATCCTTAACACCTCTGTCTTGTATAGCTAAAGCATAATCTATTATATGAGCCTTATCAACCGTTGAATCGTTAAGATACACATTAATCTGGTATCCTAATATCTGATTACTCTCATTCCAAACAACAGGATTTCCAAGCATATAGATCATGGAGTCGCGTGACGAGTAATGCAATGAATCAGAAACCCCCTGAATATCCGACCTCCAGAACCTTACGTTGTGAAACGCTTTAACATTTCTGAAAATCGAATCAGTTGACATAATTAAAGTATCTCCGTGTAGAAACAAACTATCCAACTGAGAGTAATCTACTACAAAGGCTGAGTCTGTTGCAAGACCATACTCGGTCTGCTCATTATAATAGCCGTAATTACCTCTCAAGATAGTTTTTCTCTCTTTATCTTCAAGATACATATTCCCAAAGACTTCCCCATCACCAGAGAGACGGTTATAAAAAATGGTATCTCCTATTAACACTTTCATCCCATCGTTACTATAAACCTGTGAACGATCAAATAGACGTGACTCTTCAGTTAAAGTATTATACCACCCACGATCTGTATATATATAACCGCTATCCGAAACAATTCTGGATGGTCCAAGGATATCAGCAATTTTGGTTTCAGTATTGTACTTTAGAGTATCTGCAAATATTGTATAATCCTCATTAACCAACTTCACGCTATCACTAAAAATTGCCTCTTTAGTATCAGGTGCATATTGCCCCCAATAAGATGTAAGTTCATTTTCCTCATCAACTAACATTCCACCTTCAAAATAATAGCCCAGATTTGCGATACGATCGTAATCGAGACTATCCGTAAAGAGAGTAGCAGTTTGATCTTCCATTCTGATATTATCCCTCAACCGTGCAAGACGAGTATTACCATCATAGAAGAGGTAATCTCCATATACAAATATGGTGTCACCCTGCTCCATAGACACATTACTAAAAGCCTCAAATGAATTATTTTGTTGATACAGATAAGCACTATCACAGTACATATATGCACCTTCATGATAGAACACAACATTTCCGGTAAGCACCTCTGCATCAAGACCCTCTCTTTTGCTCCAAAGATCGGCTTGTCTCAACTCTACTACTCTAGCAGCCTGCTCTTGCACAGGAGGTTGTTGAGCAACAGGCACAGGTTTTGGCTCAGCCTTTAAAGTTGAGAATAAGACAAAAAGCACACTTACAATAAGGGTGCTTTCACGTATAAAATGTAATAGAAGTTTTCTCATATGTTTTGGCAAAGATTACTATCTTAACCATCCATCATATTTAAATTCACATTTTCTCCATTCAGGATCGATTCTAACATATGTTTTATCAATCTTTGCCTGAAGCCATTTATCCACAAGACTCTGCTGACGAGCATTTTCTGCCATCTGCTTTATTACCTGATAATCGTTGTTGATATTTGCTTTATGCCCCTCATTCCTATTAGATATCCTAACCATTGCGGCTACTTCCCTTCCTTTATCATTAAGCATTAAAAAGGGCTCAGAAATTTCACCAGCTTTCATTTCCCCAGCAACTTTTGCAATATCCTGATTTAGTTCATTAAGTGCAAAACGTGGTGTTCCTCTGCTAGAACTCATTTGAGAGTTATTAACCATAATACCTTTATTATTACGGGTATCTTTATCTGCAGAAAGATAAGTAGCTGCATCATCAAAGGAGATCTTACCTCCAATTATTCCACTACGAATAGAATCCAATCTAACAATTGCAGTATCGAGCGATTCTTTTGGCACCTTAGGCTTCATCAATATATGACGAAAATTGGCCATCTCTCCACGCCTCTCAATTAACTGAATAATATGAAATCCATATTCAGATTCAACAACATTAGAAACTTTAGATGGATCATTTAAAGCAAATGCAACATTGGCAAATTCAGGAACAAATCCAGAGCGAGGCATAAATCCAAGTTCTCCCCCTTTTATTGCAGAGGGATCTTCAGAATAAAGCAGAGCCAATGTAGAAAACTCTGTCTCACCACTTGTGATTTGCTCAGTGTAATTTCTTAATTGAGACTTCACTTTATCTATCTCAGCAAGTGGGATTACAGGTTCTACAGTTATAATTTGTACTTCAAGAGTAGTTTGTATAAATGGCAAACTATCCTGTGGCAAACTATTGTAATACTGCCTAATCTCAGATGGAGACAATTGAACGTTACCAAAATGCTTTTGTTGCACACCCTGTATTATTTGCTGTTCTCTTATCTGATCTCTCAAATCTTCTCGAATTGCAGAAAGCTTTTTTCCAAAATACTCTTCTAGTCGCTCAACCGATCCAATTGATGTGATATAGTTATTCACATAGTATTCTAACTCCCTGTTAACCGTTGACTCCGATACTTCAATACTATCGAGTTTGGCTTGGTCCAGAAATAGCTTTTGTATAGCCAGCTGCTCTGGAATAAAGCAGTAAGGATCTCCCTCTATTCTCTGATTTTGCATTAGCATCTCTTTCCTGTACTCCTCAACTTCAGATTTAAGTATAGCTTCATCTCCCACAACCCATACAATCTCATCTATTATATTGTTTTGAGAAACAGCTTGGTGAGATATAAATAAAGAAATTAAAAAAAATAAAAACTTCACTGATAAACGCATATAAGAATATTTTTTGTTCAGTCAACTTTAACAATTATATTGTTGTAAAAGTAGGTATAAAACCCATAACAGCCAAACAACTCGATGGTTAAAAGTAGTTATAACAACGCAGAGACGCCAATTATGACGTCTCTGCAAATACATATAAAAAACCTTCAGTTTATTAACCTTCAATAGCAGCCTGCGCAGCAGCTAGTCGTGCAATAGGCACGCGGAATGGCGAGCAAGATACATAGTTTAGCCCCACAGAGTGAAAAAACTTCACCGATGCCGGTTCACCCCCATGCTCACCACAAATACCACACTTAAGAGTAGGTTTAACCTCACGACCTTTCTGAACAGCCATTCTCACAAGTTGTCCCACACCATTCTGATCAAGTACAGCAAATGGATCATGCTTCAATATACCCTTATCTATATACATCGGAAGGAACTTTGCAACGTCGTCGCGGCTGTATCCAAATGCCATCTGAGTAAGATCATTGGTCCCAAATGAGAAAAAGTCTGCCTCAACAGCAATTTTGTGAGCTGTAAGAGCCGCACGAGGTATCTCAATCATTGTACCAATTTTATATTCTACTGAGTCGTTATTCTCAGCAAACACTTTCTCTATAGTGGTTTCTATTATCTCTTTTTGAGCTTTAAACTCATATACAATACCCGTAAGCGGAACCATTATTTCCGGTACGGCTGTAATACCCTCTTTCTTCAATTCAAGAGCAGCCTCCATAATTGCACGCGTCTGCATTTCTGTAATTTCAGGATAAAGATTACCCAAACGACATCCGCGCAAACCAAGCATAGGATTAGACTCCAATAAACCCTCCACTCTTTCACGGATATCTTTATAAGATATATTCAAAACCTTTGCCATCTCCATTTGACCTTTTTCGTCATGAGGAACAAACTCATGCAATGGCGGATCAAGAAGACGAATGGTAACAGGTAGTCCGTCCATAGCTTTAAAAATTCCTATGAAGTCTTTCTTCTGTAATGGTAATAGCTTTTTAAGCGCATCGCGCCTGCCATCTTCATCTTTGGCAAGAATCATCTCACGCATAGAAACAATCTTGTCCTCTTCAAAGAACATGTGCTCTGTACGACAAAGACCAATTCCCTTAGCACCAAAGCTACGAGCTACTTCAGCATCGTAAGGAGTGTCGGCGTTTGTTCTAACGTCCATACGCGCATATTTCTCTGCAATCTTCATTAATTCTCTGAAATTATCATCAATTTCAGCATCCTGAGTAGACATTTTTCCTTCGTAAACATATCCTGTTGATCCGTCAAGAGAGAGCCAATCACCCTCATTAAACACCTTACCCTTAATGGTAACCGTTCGTCTTTTATAGTCAATCACCATATCATTTGCAGCAGAAACACAGCACTTACCCATTCCACGAGCTACAACAGCAGCGTGAGAAGTCATTCCTCCACGAGCAGTTAATATACCCTTTGCAGACGACATACCACGTAAATCTTCTGGCGAAGTTTCTATACGACATAAAATTACATCTTTGCCCTCTTTAGCCCAATTCTCAGCATCATCAGCGTGGAAAACTAATTGTCCTGACGAAGCCCCAGGAGAAGCAGGAAGACCATGAGTAACAGGCTTAGCCTTAGCCAATGCCTTTGTGTCAAACACAGGGTGTAACAGTTCGTCAAGCTTATCAGCATCACAACGATTTAAAACTGTCTTTTCATCTATATGACCCTCATGAAACAAATCAATTGCAATTTTAATCATGGCGGCACCCGTACGTTTTCCACTTCTAGTCTGCAAAATCCACAATTTACCATCTTGTATAGTAAACTCTAAATCCTGCATATCTTTAAAGTAATCCTCTAGCTTTTGTTGAACTTCAATCAACTCCTGAGCACATGTAGGCAACACCTCTTCCAGAGAAGGATATTTCGCTTTTCTCACCTCCTCTGATATACCTTGTAATTTTGCCCATCTGCGTGAACCTTCGATGGTTATTTCTTGAGGCGTACGCACACCTGAAACAACATCTTCACCCTGTGCATCGATAAGGTATTCACCATTAAAAATATCTTCTCCCGTTGCAGAGTCACGAGTAAATGCTACACCTGTACCAGATGTCTTACCCATGTTACCATATACCATTGCTTGAACGTTAACTGCTGTACCCCACTCATCTGAAAAGTTGTTCATTTTTCTATAAAGAATAGCTCTTTCGTTCGTCCAGCTGTTAAATACAGCCCATACGGCTCCCCACAACTGATCCCATGGGTTTACAGGAAAATCTTTGCCTGTGTTTTCTTTAACTGCTGCTTTAAATTTCTTTACCAGCTCTTTAAGGTCATCAGTTGTAAACTCATTATCAAGTTCAATTCCTTTTGAAGACTTCATCTCTTCCATTATCTCCTCAAAAGGATCAATATCATCTTTGCTTTGTGGTTTCATACCCAAAACCACATCTCCATACATCTGTACAAAGCGCCTATAGGAGTCCCAAGCAAATCGCTCGTTGCCAGATTTTAATGCAATTCCTTTAACTGAATCATCATTCAACCCAAGGTTCAAAACGGTATCCATCATACCTGGCATAGAAACTCTTGAACCCGAGCGAACAGATACTAAACAAGGATTTTCCTTATCCCCAAACTTAGTACCAGTAAGATCTTCAATTTGAGCTATAGCATTCTCAACTTCACCCTTCAATACATTTATAACATAGTCTTTACCAAGATTGTTATATTCTGTACATACCTCAGTTGTAATAGTAAAACCCGGAGGAACAGGCACTCCAATTAAATTCATCTCCGCAAGATTTGCTCCTTTACCCCCTAAAAGGTTTTTCATATCCGCACGACCTTCAGCTAATCCGTTACCAAAGGTATAAACTCTCTTTTTTTCCATTTGATTTTAGTTATGATTGTTAACTGTTAAAAAATTATATTAGATCTCATTATTTTTACAAACGTACTAACTTATTTTAAAGGTTCATTACTGATAACTTTTCTATTTATCACCCATAGATATGTTGTATAACTGTATATTAGGATTTATCCCTGCTGGGTTTTCAAGCTGAATATATCCAAATATTTGTTTTAGAGTATCACTGTTAATGTATTTTTCAATTGAAGAACTATACGTTTTGTTTTCTGTGACTTTCTGGGGATTGTATATTGTAGTATCGGAATAAACCAGTGTAATTAAAGATGAAAGACTATAAACAGATGAAAGCTTAACACCTATTACACTATAACTAAAAGAGAAAATGCTATCTGTCAGATTTTCTGAAATCTCAGTTGAATCTAACTTAAATCTTAATCTATCTCTTTCAAGATCAAGAGATGCGAAAGAAAAGTTCTTTGGAATATATGATGCAGAATAAACAGCTTCATCCATACCATTCTTTTGAATATTAACTTGTGCAATTTCAGCATCAAGAGTAGCTTGCACAAGCTTTAATCTTGATTTAACCGAATCATTCATTTTTAAATAGAGGTCGATCCTGTCTGAGTACCACGATAAAGATGTATCCCATTGAGCCTGAGTTATCCCATTCATCTTAAATAACTGGTCGATATAAGCTTCTTTTTTCTCGGAGGTGTCGAAGTTCCTATAATCGTTTTCCATAGTAGCTTCTGCTACATAAACCTCATACATTATCTGTTCCATCTTTTTCCTGTTCAAAACTTCTTTAGGTCGGTTCTGACAAGAAGTAATCAAAATACTCAATAAAATGAGTAGGAGATAATATGGAGCAAATCTAGGGTACACTATTATAAGCATTTACATTATTGTCCTTACTGTAGAATATATTTTCCGGATGCTCTAAGTCGTATTTCTCACGCTCCGACTTTGATAAAAGAGAGTATGATAGTGTTTTACGGAAGAAGAGTAGAAGTAGGATAACCCCAACTGTAATAGCAGAATCGGCAATATTAAAAATAAAGCGAAAGAAAAGAAAATCATTCCCTCCCACAAAGGGTACCCAATCAGGGAAAGTGCCACTAAACAATGGAAAATAGAGCATATCAACCACTTTGCCATGCAGCAATGTTGAATATCCCTGTCCCCATGGCACAAATGATGCAATATGACCTGGATAGCTCGCTTCAAATATTACTCCATAGAAGATACTATCTATAATATTTCCTGCTGCGCCTGCAAGTATTAATGCCACACAAGATATGAAACTCGTTTTGAATCTAAGTTTAACCAATTTCCTAATATAGAGGATAATAAATGTAACTGCAATAATCCGAAATATAGACAAAAATAGCTTTCCACCTGCCTCAATACCAAAGGCCATTCCATTATTTTCAACAAAATATATTTTAAACCAATCAGTTATATCATACATTTCGTAGAGCTCCATATGGGTCTTTATCCAAATCTTGGACAACTGATCTAACAGCAAAACAGTAAATACTACTGCAACTGCTGCAATTGATTTTTTTCTACTTTTCAAAAAAACTGAGGAGTTTCCCATCAAATAAATTATCTTCTTTTGCTAGATTTTGCTTCAATGCTTAAAGTAGCGTGTGGTACAGCACGTAGGCGTTCTTTAGGAATTAAATTTCCAGTTTCTCTACAAACTCCATATGTTCCATTCTCAATACGTATCAATGCTGCTTGCAGGTTCTGAATAAATTTCATTTGACGCTGTGCCAATCTTCCTGCCTCTTCTTTTGAAAGAGTAGAAGCACCCTCCTCTAACACTTTGTATGTAGGAGATGTGTCGATAGTATCATTACCATCGGAATTCGTTACTGCAGCTCGATAGTTTTCATATTCCTGACGGGCAATCTCTAATTTTTCATTAATTATAGCTCTGAATTCTTCCAATTCCTCGGCTGAATACTTAGTTTTTTTGCTCATAATTTATTTTTTTTACTTTATGTCTCCACGGATTCAAAGTGTTGTTACAACAACCGATTATTCTTATTGTTCAATTCTTTATCCTTTCACAAATATAGTTATAAAACTAATTAAACTCAACTCTTTTTAGATATACTGATTGTCAGATACATATCATCAATTTCAATCTCCTCTTCCATAACATCTTCTACAATAATGATTTCATCGGCCAAAACCTGATTTCTTATATAAGAATCATAGTCGATAATTGCTTTATCTATGTTAGAATTAGATGAAATTTTAACCTTTACTCTATCAGTAATCTCAAAATCCTTTGCTTTACGAATATTTTGAATCCTGTTTACCAGCTCACGAGCAATACCCTCTTTACGTAACTCATCGGTAATAGTTATATCAAGAGCAACAGTGAGCCTGCCTTCATTTCCAACAAGCCAACCTGGTATATCTTCTGAAATTATTTCAACATCATCCAATCCAATAACTACTTCTTCACCACTTACATTGAGTATAAAAGAACCGTTACTTTCTAGCTTGTTGATATCACTGTTTTCCATCTCCTGAATCTTAACAGCAAGTAACTTCATAATCTTGCCATAGCGAGGACCAAGCTTCTTAAAGTCGGGCTTCACCCTCTTAACAAGCATCTCATTTGCAGAATCAACAAACAACAATTCTTTTACATTTACTTCATTCAATATTAATTGTTCAACAGCTTCAATATTAACCTTCTGCTCATCATCTGCAATAGGTATCATAATCTTTGATAGAGGCTGACGTACCTTAATATTTACCTTTCGTCTTAATGAAAGTATAATAGATGATGCAGCTTGTGCCAAATACATTTGCTCCTCTAGTTCTTTATCAATAACCGCCTCATCGGCTTGTGGGAAATCATCAAGATGAACTGAATCCAGCTTATCGCTTCCACCTGTAACCGAAGTCAAATCCAAATAGAGTCTATCTGCATAAAATGGCGCAATAGGTGCCATAAGCTTGGTAATTGTAACCAAACAGTAATAAAGAGTTTGATATGCAGAAAGCTTATCATCACTCATTTCACCACCCCAAAAACGTTTGCGATTGAGTCTTACATACCAATTGCTAAGATTGTCATTAACAAAATCTGCTATGGCACGTCCGGCTTTAGTTGGCTCATAGTTTTTATAACCCTCATCAACCTCTTTAACTAAACTATTTAATAATGAAATTATCCAACGATCAATCTCTGGTCGTTTTTCAAGACTTATTTGTGGGTACTGATTACGGAATTCATCAACATTTGCATAAAGCGTAAAGAAAGAGTATGTATTATATAGCGTTCCAAAGAACTTTCTACGAGCCTCCTCAATACCCTCAACATCAAACTTAAGATTCTCCCATGGCGCAGCATTTGTAATCATATACCATCGAAGCGGATCAGAACCATGCTTATCTATAGTTTCAAATGGATCAACCGCATTTCCAAGTCGCTTCGACATTTTATTGCCATTCTTATCAAGCACTAAGCCATTCGACACAACATTCTTAAACGCCACACTACCCTTCACCATAGAAGCTAATGCGTGCAACGTATAAAACCAACCCCTTGTTTGGTCAACTCCCTCTGCAATAAATTCTGCAGGAAACACTTTATCGAAATCAGCTTCAGGAAGATGAGGGTAGAAAACCTGTGCAAAAGGCATTGCCCCACTATCAAACCACACATCAATAAGATCCAACTCTCTGTGCATTGGTTTGCCGTTATCAGAAACCAATATTATATTGTCAACATATGGGCGGTGCAAGTCAATATCATCATATTCAAGATCCTCGTAATCATTCAAATCAAGATCTTTCCAAGGAAGCTTAACCATAACGCCTGCATCCAAAGACTTTTGCATCTCTGCATACAATTCTTTAACAGAGCCAATACATTTCTCTTCTTTACCATCTTCTGTGCGCCAAATTGGCAGTGGCGTACCCCAATATCTGCTCCTACTAAGGTTCCAGTCCTGCAAATTTTCTAGCCATTTACCAAAACGTCCGGTTCCCGTAGATTGTGGCTTCCAGTTAATAGTATTATTAAGCTCAATCATTTTTTCACGAGCAGCTGTTGTCCTAACAAACCAACTATCCAACGGATAGTATAATACAGGTTTGTCTGTACGCCAGCAGTGAGGATAATTGTGAACCTGCTTTTCAATTCTAAATGCACGGTTTTGTAGCTTCAGCATTACAGATAAGTCAACATCAAGTGTTGCATCAGCTTCGGTAAGAGTATCATCATATTGATTTTTTACATACCTACCGGCAAACTCTTCATAAAGCTTGGCATTCATGTTATTTTTAACAAAATCAGAATCCAACTCTTCAAGTTTAAAATACTTACCTGTTAAGTCAACCATAGGTCTTCTATTACCATCTTTATCGGTAAGCATCAACCCTTCAACATCATGCTCTTTTCCAATCTTCATGTCGTCGGCCCCAAAAGTAGGCGCTATGTGCACAATACCTGTACCATCTTCAGTAGTTACAAAATCACCTGTCACTACTTTAAAAGCATTTTCAGAAGCATTTACCCAAGGCATCAACTGTTCATACCTAACACCCTCAAGCTCTGAGCCCTTCCATATTTTATCTAAAACCCTATAAGGGATATTTTTATCACCTTTCTTATAATCATCAAAAGAAAGCTCAGCATTTTTTTCAGAAAAATATGTCCCTAGCAGACTCTTTGCCAACACCACTGTGAGGGGCATACCCGTATACTGATTATATGTCTCAACAGCAACATAATCTATATTCTTACCAACCGCAAGCAAAACATTAGAAGGTAGAGTCCAAGGAGTTGTGGTCCATGCCAAAAGAAAAGCCTCTCCAAATCCACTCCACTCCTTTAAAGGGTCTATTATCTTAAATTGAGCAGTACAAGTAGTATCCGTTACATCTCGATAACAACCCGGTTGATTTAATTCGTGTGTACTTAATCCAGTACCCGCAGCAGGTGAGTATGGCTGTATAGAATATCCTTTGTAAAGAAAGTTTTTGTTGTATAGCTCTTTTAGCAAATACCACAAAGTCTCTATGTATCTATTATCATATGTGATATAAGGATCGCTCATATCAACCCAGTAACCCATCTTTTTGGTCAGATCCTCCCATTCACGGGTGTATTTCATAACCTCGGTACGGCATGCGGCATTATACTCTTCTACAGTAATTTTTTTGCCAATGTCTTCCTTAGTAATTCCAAGTGTTTTTTCAACACTCAGCTCAACGGGCAATCCGTGCGTATCCCATCCGGCCTTTCGGTTAACCAAAAAGCCCTTCATAGTTTTATACCTGCAAAATATATCTTTAATTGAACGTGCAATAACGTGATGTATACCCGGCATTCCGTTTGCCGATGGCGGACCTTCATAAAAAACAAAAGGTGTGCTACCTTCGCGTGCCTCCAGACTTCTTTTAAATATATCTTTTTCGTCCCATTCGCGCAGCATCTCTCTATTTATTTCTGCAAGGTCTAAACTGTTGTTTTCCGGAAATTTTTTGCTCATCATCAATAAATTAATCCCTGTAAAAATTAGTTTGCAAAGGTAGTAATAAAATAAGAAATGACAATCGATAGATTAGTTAAGAGGATTTGTACTATCCAACAAAATAGTATATTTGTGGGATAATTAATTTACTAAATAAAAATTATATGAGAAATATATTAAGCTTTATAATAATATGCATAATGATTACACCATCAGTTTTATCAGCACAAAACAATCATACCTCAACACACAAAGTTGCTTCATTCAACTTAAGGATGGACACATCTGGCGATGGCGAAAATGCTTGGCCTAACAGGGAAGAGATGGTGAAAGGGTTAATAAGCTTTCACAATCTGGATATAATAGGTACGCAAGAGGGCTTTAAACATCAACTAGAACAAATAATTGAACTTCCTGAATATGCTTATGTTGGAGCCGGCAGAGACGATGGCAAAGATGAAGGTGAGCATTCTGCTATTATATACAATAAAGACAAATACAGAGTTTTAGAAAATGGCGACTTCTGGTTTTCCGAAACCCCCGAAGTACCAGGCAAAGGTTGGGATGCTACATGCTGCAACCGAATATGTTCTTGGGCAAAGTTTCAAGATATTAGCACGGGCAAAGAGTTTTATGTTTTCAATTCTCACTACGATCATGAAGGAGAAGTAGCTCGCAAAAACTCTTCTCTTATGCTTATAGAAAAAGTAAAAGAGATAGCCAAAGACTATCCCTTATTTGCTACGGGCGACTTTAACGCCACACCCGACTCTGAGCCTATACAAATTCTTATGAATTCTGAGGTGCTTCTAGATTCATACCTAGTAACAAAAAAACCTCCATATGGAACTGTAGGAACATTCAACTCATTTCGCCTTGATGCCCCGATGAATAACCGAATAGATTATATTTGGGTAACACCAAACATCACGGTAGAAAAGTATGGAGTTCTAAATGATATGCAGTATGGGCGTTTTCCGTCTGACCACTTCCCTGTTGTAATTGAAGCCAAGTTTTAAAGAACTTGTTTATTACACTAATTTCTCTAAAGCTGTTTTAACCCTTGCAATTGCTTTTTCGATATTGTCATCGGAGGTAGCGTATGAAAATCTGATACAACCAGGTGCACCAAACGCATCGCCACCAACACAAGCTACATGAGCTTCTTCAAGTAGATACATGGCAACATCAGTTGCTGTATCAATAGATTTTCCATTAAAAGATTTACCAAGATAACTCTTACATTCGGGGAAAACATAAAATGCCCCCATTGGGTTATTTACATTTAGTCCAGGAATTTCTCTCAGCAAGTCAACAATAAGACTACGACGTCTTTCAAATGCAGTTCTCATTTCGCTAACGCACGACTGGTCGCCAGTATATGCTGCAAGCGCTGCTTTTTGTGAAATTGAAGAAGGACCAGAAGTGTACTGCCCCTGAAGCATAGTGCAAGCCGAAGCTATCCACTGGGGTGCTGCAATCCAACCTATCCTCCAGCCCGTCATTGCGTAACCTTTTGATACTCCATTAACAATTACTACCCTATCAAATATTTTAGTGAATTGTGCAATCGACTCATGTTCACCTATATAATTAATATGCTCATAAATCTCATCAGCAATTACATATACATTATGATGCTTTTCAATAACCTCAGCAAGTGCAGCCAACTCTTCTTTTGTATAAACACTACCAGTAGGATTTGAAGGAGAGCATAATATCAGAGCTTTGGTTTTAGGAGTTATAGCCTTCTCAAGCTGTTGAGGTGTAATCTTAAAATCCTGCTCAATGCCAGCATGAACAAAAACAGATTTTCCTTCTGCAAGTTTCACCATCTCCGGATAACTCACCCAATAAGGAGATGGAATTATTACCTCATCATCTTTATCAATTATTGAAAGGATAACGTTGCATAATGATTGCTTTGCTCCTCCCGACACAACAATTTGTGCAGGTGTATAATCTAATTCGTTTTCTTTTTTGAGCTTATCACAGATAGCCTTTTTTAGATCTGGGAATCCTGCTACTGGCGAATAAAATGAAAAATTATCTTCTACCGCTTTCTTAGCAGCTTCTTTTATATGATCAGGAGTGTAAAAGTCGGGCTCACCAACACTCATATTAATAACATCAAATCCCTGAGCTTTCAGTTCATTGCTTTTTTGGGCCATCGCAAATGTCTCTGAAGGCGACAATGCCAATAATCTTGTAGACAGTAATTCCATATTTTATTTTACTTTATGATATTATACGACACAAAGATATATAAATATCATACTATATAGCACTATTTACTAAAATATTGACAAAAACAAATGGACTTAAATTACATGGGGGAATCTCTCATGGTGGGTAAACAAAAAAAGCCGCCTTATGGGCAGCCTCTATTCACATTCATCGGCATACTTGCAGGCCTTTCCTGCTTTCTGCTCTAATTTTTTTTTAGATCTTTAGAAAGATCTTAGCTTGCTAAGCGCAAACTTGCTCTCAAACTACGGATTCTGTTTAATCTATTTGTACGATACACAGATCCTTTAGAAATATTTTGTTCCAGATATTTAATCTGACCCAAAATTTCATCTTTTGATAGGCTTTTGATTGTCATAATATTTCCTTTCTTTAAAATTAAACTTATGATTTATCAACAACCGTTCATTAAGAACCTAATTCAGTATATTTTTGATAAC
>JAAZCL010000008.1 GCA_012513315.1 Bacteroidales bacterium
CTTGTAAATTTTCAGGAACGATTTGGTTTCCTTTACCATCTGATTCAGCCAATTTAATTTGGGTAGGAATCAATTCGGTGTTAACCATTTCAGTTGATTTTACATATACTTCCGAACCATCTTCTACAGACTGAGTTAATGCAGTAAGCACTAGTGATAAACCTTCGTTACCTGCAGAGGCTTCATAATTTACTATTGGATTTACAACAGTTTTAACTACGTGTTTTGGGAAAAGTTCTGGATTGAGAACATTCTCTCCAAAGAAGAAGTTATTACCCCACCAATCAATATTTCCAAATACATTACAAGGTTTTGGACCTTGAACATGCACAGGTACATAAATAATATCACCTTTTTGAGTAACTTCTCCGTTGATAACTACACTTACATTTTCAGATGCATCATTTACGCCATCACTAGCCGATCGAGTTGTGATTTGGTAGTTAAGGCTCTCAATAGTAAAGTCGCGTCCCAACATAGCATTTGATGGACTCACGCGGAACATGATTGTATGATTAGCAGTATAATCTCCTGCAAAATAATACAACTTCATTGTTTTTTCGCTTGGTAGTCCACGAGTAGGAATAAAGGTTAAACCTTTCAATTGTCTTGAAAGAGTAAAGATATTGCTTGTGTTTATACCGATATTTGTTTCAGCAGTTGTCATTCTATCTTGCAACCCTTTGATATCTTTTTCAATACCAACTAAGCGAGGCTCTAATGTATTAGTAATATAAAGATTTATTTTACCAATTTCATCTTTATTTTCAGTGATTTGTTTTTGTAAATCTTCATCAACCGCAACTAAATCATTATATTTCTTTTCAAGATCTAATTGTAAGGCAAGGATATCATCTGCATTATCTTCAATCATTTTAAGTTGATCACCTAACTTGTCATAGATATCTGCAATTACTTCAGATTCTCCATCTTTCACCTTCAAAATAGCCTCAAGTACGTCAATACGTGGAGCTAGTTCAGCTTTAAGTGCAGCAATCTTTGCTTCTAACTCACTTACAGCTATACCAAGAGCATCTAACAACTCTTGTTTTAGTAAAGGTAAAGCATCTTCTAGTGCTTTAACTCTAACGTCAAAAGCAGCTAAAGTAGTATTTAACTCGTCAAATTTAGCAGTTACCTCTAGTATAAAGGCGTCTAAATCATCTTGAGTAGCTTTCGTTCCAATCTCATTTCTTAACTCAGTTAAATCCTCTTCAGTTTTAGTTTTGAAAGCTTGGTAAACTTCTAAGGAAATAACCTTTTCAAGAATTTCTGTTTTAAGAGCATCAAGATCAGCTTTTTTTACGCCACTAGTTTCTAATGCGGCAAGCTTTGTTTTTAATGATGCAATTTCACCATTAACAGCTGCGATTTTAGTATCCATTGCTGGTCCTAATTCCGCTTTAACAACATCAATCTTGGTAGGTAGTTCTGACTTTAAAGCAGAAATCTGTCCCTCCAAATTGCTGATGTCATCATCATAATCTTTACACGAGGTAAATGTCACCAATGTGGCAATTACCGTGAAAAGAAAAACTTTAAGTAATAATTTTTTTTTCATAATAAAACAATTTTTAGTGAAACACTCTAGAATAATC
>JAAZCL010000092.1 GCA_012513315.1 Bacteroidales bacterium
AAACAGTATCTATTTGAGGTAAGGTTTCTTCACCTATTGCTAGTATTGTACCGTTATCGTCGAACAACATTTCTTCAGTTGCAATATTGTAATTTAGTTTTGAATTATAACTTACTCCATTTTTTAATAATACAACGCCTTGTTGGAATTCGGGAAACACATAATGCAATATACCTTTAGGTTCTTGAGAATGCAAAGAAATGCTTATTGTTAAAAGAAGTAATAAAGATTTGAATTTCATTGTACTGTACTTTAAAAATGCTTGAATAATGTAAAGATAAACGATATTTTTTTACAATAAAAAAGATTAACATTAAAACTTGTCTTCTGAGCTGAGATATGAACTGGTGCGTTGCACGTCACCATGCATATCAATGGTACATTGAAAATAAAAGTGGACGGGAAAATCACGCTTACCATAGAGTCTGGAGGCGTTGTTGTCATTACAAATAAATAGAAATTACTCTATAAGAACTTCTTCAAATGCTTTAAAACATCTTCGTTATTGTCATATAATCCGAGATTGAGATTCATTAAATCACCATTTTCTGACATTTGTTGTATGATTGGAAATATTGGCCTGGCTTTGGTCCAGAACTCCACATTTAAAAATATCATGGGGCTGGCATATCCATAAGATTCATAATGGTTTTGTGCAAGATCTTGAAACACCTCTTGCATTGTGCCGGCACTTCCGGGAGTAAATATAACTCCTCCCTTGGCAAGTGCCAATAGTCCTTCTTCTCTTACACTATTCTCGAAATACTTGGCAATATGTGTTGCAAACGGTGTGGGAAGTTCGTGCCCATAGTGCCATGTAGGGATGCCTAGACTATTGAATAGGGGATCGGGAAACTTCTCCATTACCCTAAATGAAGTTGCCAGCCAGTTGCTATCTGAATAGATGGGTGACTCACTGAGTATTGCTGCAGCTTCAAGAAAATCTTCATTGAATCTACCAGCCATCCAAGCACCAAAGTGAGTTGCCTCCATTGCACCGGGTCCCCCACCCGACAGCATTAAGTATCCACTCTCTGTGAGTATTTTTGACAATTGTGCTACCTGAAGATACATCTCGTCGGTTCGCTTAACCTTATGCCCTCCCATAATAGCAACTAGTCTGCGCTCATCGTAATTGGCTATAAATTCATGCATGGTGTCGGTGATGGAATGATCGTGAAGACGCTGCGCCAAGGTATCTTTAATTGAGTTCTTCGCAAGTGATTGTTGATAGTAGTCATACACCACCTTATCTAGTGTTTGTGAGTATGTTTGTGGTGTTTGGTGGTTGAAACCGTTGTATAACGTTGCTTTGTTGTATAATTTGTTTGGGTAAGTATTAAATGGAACTTCTAACAGTGGGAAAATGAAGTTGTCGGGCAAAAGGTGATGCAATAGATCGTCGGACATAGTGCATCCGAGAAACAGACATTTAGAAAATGAGATAGATAGTATTAGTTCTTCAACCTCGTTAAGATTGAGCGATTGAACTGCTATCTCTTCTATATTACAGTTTGAAATTTCTGCACTATTGTTTGCATTATTATTCGCTTTATCTTTTAATAAAACTGTCTTTTTTGAAATTCTTAAGTACTCATATAACCCTTCAATTGTATCAAATTTTTTCATAATTAAATGTTTTTCTCGCCATAAAAGTGAGTGTTATTCCTCTTGCCGCAAGATATATTATAAATGAAAGCCATAAAGCGTTGTTGCCCCACATTGGCATGAGCAGGAAGTAGCTCAAGAAGAAAACAACGGATGACAAAATCATAGCATTGCGCATCTCTGCAGATGCTGTGGCTCCTATAAAAATACCATCCCAAAGAAAAGCAGCAAAGCCAGTAATTGGGATGAGCAGTGTCCAGAACATATAGTTTTTTGCTTCTGTTATTACAGCTATGTCGTTGGTTAATAAACGAAGAATTAAATTAGGGAAGAACGTGTAAACAACAACAGCAAAAAGACTAACCATTAACCCCCAGAAGAATATCCTTTTTATCATATGTTGAAGCAATGGTTTGTTTTTGGCTCCAATGAAGCGTCCAGCTAGTGCTTCGCCAGCATAGGCAAACCCGTCCATAAAGTACGAAAAGAGCATAAAGAACTGCATTAAGAGGGCGTTAACCGCAAGAATTGTATCGCCCATTCCGGAAGATGCAAATGTAAAGAATGTGGTTACAAGTGTGAGTAAAAAAGTGCGAACAAATATATCGCTATTCACTTTAAAGTATTGACGAATTGCCAATTTGTCCCAAATTGTTTCTTTACGTACATATTTTTTTAATCGTCCATAATACTTTTGCCACAATATGGCAGCCACCAAAAATGATGTTATTTGGGATAGAGCGGTTCCTAGTGCTATACCATCAATCCTCATTCCTAAACCAAATACAAAACCTATACTGAGAATGATGTTGAGCACATTATTGAGTATTGCAATAAACATTGGTATACGGGCGTTTTGCATGCCTATGAACCATCCTTTAAAAGCATACATACCCAATACGGCTGGTGCTCCCCAAACAACAATTCGAAAATATGTTTTTACGTGTTGTACAGATTCTGGTCCAGATTTTATTAGTTTAAAAGCAAGCTCTCCTATAGGGTATTGAAACAAAACTATGAGGAATCCTATGGCCAAGCCTATTGCAAGTGAGCGAATGAATACGTTCATTGATTCGCTAAAATCTCTTGCTCCGTATGCTTGAGAAGCAAAACCACTTGAGCTCATGCGCAAGAAACCGAAGTTCCAATATATCATATTAAAAATATTGGCACCCAATGCAATTGCACCTATATATACGGCCGATCCTAATCGACCTGCTACAGCTATATCTATCATACCTAGCAGTGGTACTGTTATGTTGGTAATGATATTTGGAAGAGCTAGCCTGAATATCTTTTTGTCCATAGATGTTAAATACTGCAATTTATATGCCAAATATTTATAAGCTTTTTTTATTTCATTTTAAACTTTTGAGCTACTTTATATCGGCTTATATTAGTTATTTAGTATTTTTGTATCTGAAGTCTTATTAAATCAGAAATACAATTTACTTTATATGGACAAAATTCAGGAACTCACTTCTAAACTTTATTCCGAAGGTGTGGAAAAAGGAAAAGAGGAGGCAGGAAAAATTTTAGCAGAAGCAAACGCTCAAAAGAAAGAGATTTTAGAGAAAGCTGAAATAAAAGCCAAACAAATACTTGAGGTTGCAAAGAAAGAGGCTGCAGAACTGAAGAGTAATACCGAATCGGAGCTGAAGCTATATTCTACGCAATCTTCTGAAGCTCTTAAAACAGAAATCACTAATCTAATTACCGAAAAACTAACTTCTTCTAACGTAAAAGCTGCAACAACCGATAGTGCATTTATGCAGAAGGTTATTTTAGAGCTGGTGAAAAACTGGGCTAATGACGAGAAACTAACTATAGGTGTGGAAACTGCTAATGAACTTGAAAGTTATATTGCATCAAACGCCAAAGATCTTTTGAATAAAGGATTGAAAATTGAGTCGGTTAACGGAATTAAAACTGGCTTCACTGTAGCACCAGAGGATGGCTCATATAAGGTGAAATTTGGTGAAGAGGAGTTTATGGAATATTTTAAGGAGTTCTTACGTCCACAGATACAAAAACTACTATTTTAGTTCTAGCTTATGCTCTTCAAAAATCAATACTATTATTTTATAGCGGGACTGCCCGATTTTACTTTCGAAAGCATGAAACTTCCTTTTACAACTGAGGAGTTTAAAGATATGCTTAGAGATGAGATTAAGCCTGCAGACATGATGCTAATTAATAAGTATTTTCTGAATCATGATAATGACAACTTGCTAAATCTGCTGCAAAATAAGGATGCAGACGTTAAAGTGGAGGGCAAGCTATTTCGTGAGGAGATTCTGGATGCAGTAGCTAAAGTTAAAGAGGATCTGCCTATTAATGATAAAAACATTCCACCCTATTTTGAAGAATATATAAGAAAATGGTTGAGCTACGAAAACCCACACGAGGGGGGCCGACTTTGGGAGGATATGCTTACATCGCTATACATGGATTATGGTATGGAGGTGAAGAATGGACTAATGGCGGACTGGTTTGAACTTAATCTGAATATTGGGAATGTACTTGCAGCATTTTATGCAAGAAAATATGGTCTTCAGATTGCAAAATATATTGTTGGCAATAATAGTGTTGCTAAACTAATTAGGGAACATTCAAATAGTCGTGACTTTGGCATTAGCCAGGAATTGGAATATTTTGATACCCTGCTACGTATTGCTGAGGAGGATGACATCTACGATAGAGAGAAAAAGATTGACAAATTTAGATGGGACTGGCTTGAAGAGAACACTGTGTTTGATTATTTTAATATTGAGTATATATTTGCATATTTGTGCAAACTTCAGATTCTTGAGCGTTGGGTGAGCCTGAACGCTGAAGAGGGTGAGAAGGTGTTTAGAAAGCTTATCAACGACCTAAAGGATGAGACAAAACTACCGGAAGGTTATTAATATCGATAAATAATAAAATCATATATGTTAACAAAAGGAACTGTAAGAGGAATCATATCTAACCTTGTAATTGTAGAGGCAGATGGTCCTATTGCTCAAAACGAAATTGCTTATATAAATCATGACGGTACACGTATGATGGCTGAAGTAATTAAGGTTGTGGGTAATAATGCTAACCTACAGGTGTTTGAAAGCACAAGAGGGCTGGTCATTGGCGCCGAAGTGGAGTTTCAGGGACACATGCTTGAGGTGGTGCTTGGGCCTGGACTTCTTCAACGTAACCTAGACGGACTGGAGAATGACCTTGATAAGATGTCGGGTGTTTTTCTTAAAAGAGGTGAGTATACCTTCCCGCTTGATGAGAATAAATTATGGTTGTTTAAACCAATTTCGAAGGTTGGCGATAAAGTGAGCGCAGGATCGTGGCTTGGTGAGGTTGATGAAAACTTTCAGTCTCACAAGATTATGGTGCCTTTTGTTACTAAAGGAGATTATAAAATAAAGAGCATTGCAGATGAAGGTGAATATAATATTTACCACACAATTGCAGTGATTGAAGATAGTGAAGGAAATGAAACTGAGCTAAATATGATACAACGTTGGCCGGTGAAGATACCTCTAACTGTGTATAAAGACAAACCTAGGCCTTTTAAATTGCTTGAAACGGGGGTTAGGGCAATTGATACTTTAAACCCAATTGTGGAGGGTGGTACAGGTTTTATTCCGGGTGCTTTTGGTACTGGTAAAACTGTATTGCAACATGCAATTTCCAAACAAGCAGAGGCTGATATTGTGATTTTTGCGGCTTGTGGTGAGCGTGCAAATGAGGTGGTGGAGATTTTTACTGAGTTTCCCAAGCTTATAGATCCTCATACTGGTAGAAGGTTGATGGAGCGAACTATTATTGTTGCCAACACTTCAAATATGCCTGTGGCGGCTCGTGAAGCATCGGTTTATACTGCAATGACTATTGCTGAGTATTACAGATCTATGGGGTTAAAAGTGTTGTTGATGGCCGACTCTACTTCACGTTGGGCGCAGGCTCTGCGTGAGATGAGTAACCGACTAGAGGAGTTGCCCGGACCGGATGCATTCCCGATGGATTTATCTGCTACTATATCAAACTTCTATGGTCGCGCCGGTCATGTAATTTTAAATAATGGTGAGGAGGGGTCTATTACTTTCTTGGGTACTGTTTCTCCAGCTGGGGGTAACCTTAAAGAGCCTGTTACAGAAAACACTAAGAAAGTGGCTCGCTGTTTTTATGCTCTTGAGCAAGACAGAGCCGATAAGAAGAGATATCCTGCAATTAATCCTATTGAATCTTACTCTAAGTATTTTGAATATCCTGAATTTGAACGTTATATATCGGAGCATATTTCGGACGATTGGACAGAGAAGGTTAGGGAGATTAAAACGCGTTTGGTGAGAGGTAAGGAGATTGCTGAACAAATTAATATTCTTGGTGACGATGGTGTTCCTGTGGAGTTTCATACTACTTTTTGGAAATCGGAATTTATTGATTTTGTTATTCTTCAACAAGACTCGTTTGATGATGTAGATGCTGTTTCTTCTATTGAACGTCAGAAAAATATTCTTGATTTGGTTATTGATGTTTGTCGCACAAATTTAGAGTTTGATAACTTCAACGATGTGGCTGCTTTCTTTAAAGAGCTGATTAATGTGGGAAGACAAATGAACTACTCGGAGTATGAGTCGGATAAATTTAATGATTACTATAATCAGTTGCAAGAAATGATTTCTTCTAAGAATGCGAATCATACGGAAGAGGTGATAGTTGAATAACTGAAAAATTGAAAGAAAATGGCAAAAGCGTTTCAAAAAATATATACACAAATTACCCAGATAACAAAGGCTACTTGTTCAGTAAAAGCTACCAATGTTGGGTATGACGAGCTGGCCACTGTGGAAGGCAAGTTGGCTCAGGTGGTAAAGATTATTGGTGATGAGGTTACATTGCAGATTTTTGAAGGTACTGAAGGTATACCAACAAATGCTGAAGTAATATTTATGGGTAAATCGCCCTCTTTGAGGGTTAGCGAGCAATTGGCTGGACGTTTCTTTAATGCATTTGGTGAGCCTATAGATGGCGGACCGGTGCCAGAGGGAGAAGAAAGAGCAATTGGTGGTCCATCGGTTAATCCTGTTAGAAGAGATCAGCCCTCGGAGCTTATTGCTACGGGAATTGCGGGTATCGATCTAAATAACACTTTGGTATCGGGACAGAAAATTCCATTTTTTGCAGACCCTGATCAGCCTTTTAATCAGGTTATGGCAACGGTTGCTTTGCGCGCCGAGACTGACAAGATTATTCTTGGAGGTATGGGTATGACTAATGACGACTACCTCTATTTTAAG
>JAAZCL010000093.1 GCA_012513315.1 Bacteroidales bacterium
CGCATCCTAATCGCTGACGGTAAATAGCCGATATGATACGCAACACCCTTCCTAATTATTTTTGCAAGATAATAGTCAGAATGAATTTCTCGTTCAATATCTCCAGCTAACTCACTTAACCTAGCATCATTTTTGTCTTCCAAATTCCTAGCATAATTGATTGCATTATCTATTGCTTTTTGCTTGCTTCCGTAAAACACGATAGTTTGTTGGTTTTTGTCTCCATTTTTATTTAAATGAATATTATGCAAACAGTAATTAAGCAAATTATCCACTTCAGGCAAAGCGGCAATATCAATAACTTTATTGGTGCGTTCATTATATACGCTGATTTTTCCTTCATTTTCATCCACGAAAAACTTAACCTGTACTACTGGCGAATAGGTAGATGCTAAGCTTCGTTCTTTATTAGCGCTCTCGGCTGACAATAATCGCAAATAGACTTCTGGATTAGGTACATTAGGAGAAGCAAAAATAAAATGTGGGGGTGGTTGATTTCGATTAAGCAACAAATTAACCACTTGGTAGTAAAAAGGCGCCCGCCTATTTTTCCCGGATAGCTTGTGCGCTTCATCAATAAAAATATAATCAATTTTTAAATCGGATCTTTCGATAAGTAAATACAACATTCTTTCCGGAGTTAAAATAAAGATGAAATTATGCTTCTCCTTTAATGCAATCTCACCGGAAGAAGTAACAACACGATAATTATACTTTTCGAGATCAGACTTCATATCATTTATAGTCTGACTGCGCATCTCATTTATTAAAGCCTTTGTCGGCACAAGCAGGGCATAATTATTTTTCACTCCTGTTTGAACTTGTTCTTTAATAAATTTACGCATAATAAAGGATTTACCCATTGAAGTAGGGCCTGAATAACTGAAATATTCGTCCTTTAAACGCTGATATACTTTCTTCTGCGCAGCAAGAAACTTCATATCAGTTTCTCCAGGAATTGCGAGATAATCGCTTCGGAATGCAGAAAACAACTCATCAAGCATATCCGTATGATCAACGGCACTTGCAATAAGTTTTCTGCCAGGATAATTGCCTGTATTTGAAAAAACAAACCCCGCATATATTCTTATTGTTTCATTATCAGGATGGGAGTACAGAAGTAACGTAACAATCTCTTGGGCTAGGATATGGTGTTGCTCTCTTTTTTCAGGATGCGTCGATTTTGATAGAAGATCGGTAAAACGCAAAGCATCAGTTACATTAAGGGCTGCATAATTTTGAATATGAGTGAGATTTAATTGCTTAATTGCGTAGTTGTATAGAATTTGTTCATACAATTCATTCAGATATTCATTTTGATCAATATCCGAGAAGAGGAGGTTCCCTATTTTATATAGACCTTTATTAGCCATCTGTGCCTCCCTCTCCAAAAACTGCATTCATGATTTGTTGCTTATCATTAGCAACATCATTTAAGGGAACAAAATAAATGTAGAATGAATAATTTCCTAAATTAAGATTATTTATTTTGTCAATAATGTATTGTGTGTGAGCCTTAATATCCGTTTTCATTTTTTGCTCAAGCTTCACTTCAAAGTCTTGATTCGTATAATTATTAGGATTAAGCCCCAAGTCGTAAGCTAGAAAAATCCCAAAAGCCGTATCGTATGAAACTCTACGTTTTTTTCCTTTTTGCGGAAGCAATAGGTCTTTGATTTTTTGAGCCGTACTCTGATCAACAGTTTTTGTGAAAATGGTATTTTCTGCCAGCAAAATTTCCTGTTCGCTCTTGGAATGAATCTTTGCAACTCGATCAAATGCAGCATTAATGGCATCTTTAACATCTCCAACAATGCTGGATGTTCCAAAAACAATGTTATAGTAAGAATTCCCATTGGAATTGGTCGAAGATAAGAAATGGATAGCATCACATTCGCTATCATAGCTTCCTGATTGTGCCTTTAATTCAACCTTGCTTAAAATCTTAGGAGCTTTAAGTACCTCTTCCAGAAAAACAAAAAGAAGGATTTCCCCGAGATCATTACCAC
>JAAZCL010000094.1 GCA_012513315.1 Bacteroidales bacterium
AACCGATTAATATGCGATAAACTCAACATAAAACCTAACGATGCATTACTGTTCTTTAGCTCTCAAAGAGATGATAATTGGTTAAAACCTTTTCTAGATCAAAGTATTGGCAAGTTACCCGAACTTGGCTGGAAAAAAGTAGCCATAATGTCTCCAGGATTTCCCTCAGACAATATGGAGACACTATTTGATATAGATATAGAAGCACGCAAACTGTTCATGGATGCTGGCGGTGAAAAGTTCAGTTTTATTCCCTCACTTAATTATAACGAAGAATGGGTGGATGCAATATGGAATATTATTGAAAAAATGTAATTAGCATTTACAAATCCCTTTTAAATATAGTACTCCATCAAATCTATTAAACCAGCCTGCAGAGCGTATCTTGTTGCTTCGTTAACACTATTTACCCCGAGCTTGCTATAAATATTTCTCCTATGAGTATTCACGGTGTGGAAGCTTAAGTTCTTCTCCACAGCAATCTCTTTAGTTGTTTTACCAAGTGCAATTTCATGTAGTATATTTTTTTCTGATGCAGTAAGATTTATGATCGACCTACCATTCTCAATATCACTCCTCATTACAGACTCAGCATAATCACACCAGTAAACATCACCTTCTTTCACTGCAAACAGAGCATCCATAATATTTTTCTTAGAAGAATTCTTTAGTACCACACTAATTGAATCGTCGGTCAATAGTAGTTGTCTCAAAAAATGCTCACCTGGTTCTTCAGAAAAAAGCAGCCAATTCGATTTCTTAGCACCACTCTTAATATTCAACATATGAGCTAGAGACGAAAAATCAAATAGCGAATAGTCGGTTATAACAACTGAATTCGGATTCATACGCAGCTCATCCAATAAACCAATGTAACTATTTACTTCAGTCAAACTAAAATCAGTATCTATCTCCTTAATATAAGAAATTAATCCTGCTCGTGTTATATCTCTATTATCTGCAATTACGTAATTTCTCACCTCTCAAATTTTAACTATTTGCACTATAACCACAAAATTAGTCATTTTTCTAGACCAATTTGCTTAATATACCACAAATGTGCTATTTTAAAACCTATAAAAGCTCCCTATCTTTGTCTTAATAAAAATTTAAATATCAAACTTATGACAAAAATTGCTGAAAATCTTACAGAATTAATAGGTAACACACCACTAGTAAAACTAAATCAATTTGCTAAATCCGAAGGTTCAAATGCAAATATCATTGCGAAATTAGAAAGTTATAATCCCCTTGGTAGCGTAAAAGACCGAATTGCTCTCGCAATGGTAGAAGATGCTGAAAAAAGTGGGCAACTAAAACCCGGTTCAGTAATAATTGAGCCCACAAGTGGTAATACCGGAATTGGTCTTTCATTCGTAGGCACAATAAAAAAGTATCGAGTAATACTTACTATGCCAGAAACGATGAGCCTCGAGAGAAGAAATTTACTCAAAGCACTTGGTGCAGAATTGGTGTTAACACCAGGACCTGAAGGCATGAAGGGAGCTATTGCAAAAGCGAAAGAGCTTCAATCTGAAATTGAAAATGCTGTAATACTTCAACAATTTGAAAACCAAGCCAACCCTAAGATACACTACTCAACTACAGGCGAAGAAGTATGGCGAGATACCGATGGCAAAGTCGATATATTTGTTAGCGGAGTTGGCACAGGAGGCACTGTTAGCGGAGCAGGCAAACGCTTAAAAGAGTTTAACAATAACATTCAAGTTGTTGCAGTTGAACCAACAGACTCACCAGTACTATCAGGTGGAAGTCCCGGACCACACAAGATTCAGGGCATAGGAGCAGGGTTTATTCCTGGTACATACGATGCTTCATTTGTAGATCGCGTATATAAAGTGAGCAATGACGATGCAATACATACAAGTCGCAAGCTAGCATCTACAGAAGGTTTACTTGTTGGTATATCCTCTGGAGCAGCTGTTTATGCAGCATTACAAATAGCACTTGAACCAGAAAACGAAGGAAAAAACATTGTAGTAATACTTCCCGATACTGGTGAACGCTATCTGTCTACAGTACTTTACGCTTTCGAGGAGTATCCATTATAAATGTCCAAAGTAAAATATATATTTAAATACCCTTTAGTATGAACACAGGTTTAAATAGCATGCATTGTATGATGGTTATGTGTATGACAACGATGAAAAGTTGTTGTAAAACACATAATCAGCCTACTCACATGCATACCTGAATATAGAGTTCGGGTATCATAAAATAGAGCGGCTGATCTAATAAATCAGTCGCTTTTTTATTGTCAATCAGTCCAATAGTTTAACAAATAAATAAACAGCTTAATCACATGAAGTTAATTTTTGTATTCTTAATTCAACTAATAATACTTGGTGCATATGCGCAAAGTGATCAAACCGTAGTTATTACGGGTAAGGTAACCGATCAGTATAATGAACCCCTAACAGGGGTTACAATTCTCAATAGTGGTAGCGGTACTGTTCCACTGCAACCGTCAACATCAAACTATATGAATCAACCACAGCTTTAAATGAAGTTGTAATTACCTCTTTAAACATTCCCCGTGAAAGAAAAGCAATAGGTTATGCTGTGCAGGATGTTTCATCAGAAGCATTTCAAGCAAGGCCTACCAACCCCATGAGTGCCCTATCTGGAAAAATAGCAGGACTTCAAGTAATCTCAGGTGGAAGTAACATGGGTGGTTCTTCAAGAATAACACTTAGAGGAATCAATTCGACCATCAGCTCCAAAGCTATCAAGAAGCAGTTGGTAAACAAGGAAATGATGTAATTGAAACCAAACTATGGGTGTTTAAATAAAAACTTGTAAGTTTACAGTCATAAATACAAACACATGTCATAAATACAAAAACATGTTTATTATTATACTTTTATAAAT
>JAAZCL010000095.1 GCA_012513315.1 Bacteroidales bacterium
ATTATATCTGTTCAGTCTTGTATAACTGTCTACCGTTGTAGGTAGTAGGTCGGCTTCACCCTCATTTTCGAGATACTTAAGTAGATTTATATGCTCTTCATATAATGCAACACCCGCTCTGGGTTGAATTAAAGTAAGACTGTTTGCCGCAGCTTCAGCCAACTTCAATCCAAATCGTTTCTCTGTTGGTATTGACTTTTGGTGCTCTACTGAAGATTTAAAGTCTACTTCGTTACCTGTTTTCCATTGATTTAACACTTTTTTACGTTCTGTAAAAAAGAAGTTATCAGATAATTTTTTATTGGTTAGTTCCATATTTGTTAGATTAAAAAAACTCTAGGTTGTTATCTTGATATTAATTGTTTAAATTCATCTGCATGATATTTTCTCTCAGTAGCTTATGAGCTAGATGTGGATGTTCATTACTCAATAAACCCATTGAAGATAATATATAACTTTTATCTATAAAGTAATTTGGATTTGTAGGTTTAGCATAGTTTATATCTGCGGGAGATTTCTCTACACTTTTTAAAATTTCAATTGGATTCATAGCATTTACTATCACTCCCCCTATACCAATTACCGTTCTAATGTTAGAAAGATCCTTACCGGTAAGAGCAAATGTCTCCCCTAAAGGCGTGTAAACTAATTCATACTTCCCTACATGACGTTCAATTGCTATCTTAGCCGCATAGAATGCTAAATATTCTTCTATGGTTTGTTCAACCGATCCTCTCTCAGCTAAACTTTCGGGCAGATTAATGCATTTATTAATCCATCCATCCATCATATCCTTATCGATACTCGTTGATTTTAAGAGAGACTCCATATTTATTTCATCCCTCAGAGAGCCCAAACTATATCTCATGCCAAGGTCACCCTCTACACTGCGCTTACTTTTTGGCTCGGGTAAACCTTTAATGATGGTATTTGCCACAGTTGGCTTACCCACAGCAATGGAGTAAATATCGGTAGTAGCTCCGCCAATATCAATTCCCACCAGATCTCCCATGCCATCAATATCAGAGGTGCCCTCACTAAGTAGTTCGCAAGCCATTAAAACAGATAAAGGAGTTGGAATGATATCGTTGTCAGACATCTCCTGTAACTTATTTAATCCTTTAGCTTCAATAATGTGATTTATGAAAAGCTCCTTAATTTTCTCGCGAGCAGGCTCAATATTGAGTTTATTAAAAGAGGGCATTACATTTTCAGTAATTACAAATTGTTTGTTTGCAGCTCTAAATATCTCCGTCACTTCAGAGGTTGCACTTTTATTACCAGCCACAATAACTCTGAAGTTACCCTCAATCTCAGTAAGCCTTTTTGCATTTTGTATTATTACCTCCTTGTTGCCTCCATCAGTACCACCAGAAAGTAAAATCAGATCAGCATTTATATTTTGAATCTCATTCTGTTCGTCAGGTGAGAGCTCAAATGCATAACTTTTTACCACCTTTGCGCCTGCACTGGATGCGGCAAGTTTAGCTGCTTTAGATGTTAGATCAGGAACAAGTCCAATAGCCACCATCTTCAAACCTCCAGCCGCACTACTACAACAATACAACTTATCGTAATTGAAGTTAGGAGCTATATTTTTTAATTTGCTGTAAGCCTTGTTAAACCCCTCCATAACATCCGTTTCAATAGTGGTAAAAGCGGTAGATGTTGCAATTATTCTTTTTTGTGTAGAATCAATGGCGGTGAGTTTGGTATATGTACTGCCGATGTCTGCAGTGAGTAGATTCATTTTGTCAACTTTTTTGAACCCTTAGTAAATTATTTAAATACTCTATGCCCTCCTCAATATCAGAACCGGGGGGATAAACTTTAGTGAAACCCATATCGAGAAATTTTTTTTCAACATCATCAAAATTCTGTTTGCCAACAACTAAATTTCCGCCAACAATAAGTGGAATATTTGTTAAGCCTGCCTCGTCGCATTTTTCACGAAGACCTCTGCAATCAATTTCACCATGACCATAGAGAGACGAAACCATTATGGCATCAGCATCAGTTTCAATTGCAGCATCAATATACTCTTCTTGGTCAACCATCACTCCAAGGTTTATTACCTTAAAGCCTGCTTCTTCTAGTTTATATGTAAGTATTTTATTTCCTACAGCATGTACGTCTGACCCAATAACACCGGTTACAATTGTTATTATATCATTGTTAGATTTCTTGTTTTTCATACCATTAAAACTATAATTGACAATATACTTAGACTTAGTTTTCACTAATTTATAACATTACAAAATTAGACCTTTTAAGGTAATAAGCAAAACAAATCGACTAAATTAATATTACTATTTATTGCTCTTATTTAAACAAATAAATTTATTTTGGTTGGCTGTTTTGAGTATTTTTATATTTTTCCCATTACCATTAGATCTGGATGTTTATGACCTTGCAGAGAGATGCTCACTTGCCGAACTATAAAATAAAAAGAGATTGCTCCAATAAAGGAACAATCTCTTTTGCTTTAGGATTGTTAATAGGTTGTAATCTCTTTTATTAAGCAACTGTGTTATAGAACTAATCAAATAATTTAATTTTATACTCTACATTCTCTTTTTCAACAATTCAGGAATTAAGCTAGGCTCATTGGCAACCGGTACTCCCACTGCCTCAAATGCTGCAATCTTTTCAGCTGCTGTGCCCGATCCACTTGAAATAATAGCACCGGCGTGACCCATCTGTTTTCCCGGAGGTGCTTGCTGTCCTGCTATAAATGCAACTACTGGTTTGGTTATATGTTTTTTAATGTACTCAGCAGCTTGTTCCTCTGCATCACCTCCAATTTCGCCAATTAGAACGATGGAGTCTGTGTAGGCGTCATTCTCAAACATTTTTAAAAGTTCCTGATAGTAAAGACCTACAACCGGATCACCTCCAACTCCCACTGCAGTAGATTGTCCCATTCCGTTGGAAGTCAGATTATATACTACTTCATAAGTTAAAGTACCACTTCTGCTAATTACCCCCGTGCTACCTTCTTTAAATATCATTGTAGGCATTATTCCCACCATACTCTTTTCGGGTGAAATTAATCCCGGACAGTTAGGGCCAATAAGGTTTGCGCCTTTTTTATTGATAAAGCTATAAGCTTCAACTACATCAAGTGTGGGCACCCCTTCTGTAATACATATTATTAAATTAATACCCGCATCAGCAGCTTCCATCATAGCATCTTTAGCGAACGGAGCAGGTACAAAAATCACTGATGTATTAGCACCTGTTTCATTAACGGCATCTTTAACGGTATTAAATACCGGAAGACCATCTACAAGTTCGCCTGCTTTCCCTGGTGATGTACCACCAACAACATTTGTTCCATATGCTTTCATTTTTGCAGCGTGAAAAGCACAATCTCTACCTGTTATGCCTTGAACTACAAGTCGTGTATTTTTATCAATAAGAATACTCATAATTAGTTTTTCAATTTGATGTTATTAGTTTGGTTTAATTTTGAAGCTGTTTTGCAAGATCCACTGCCATTTGAGTAGCATCTCCCATTGTGTTTGCTACATGCAAATCGGTTCCTGCTAATAAAGCACGTCCCTCTTTCTCATTTGTACCTGTAAGTCGTATTACCACCGGAACATGAGTCTTTATTTGCTTAAAAGCTTCAAGAAGCCCTCTGGCAACATCGTCGCATCGGGTTATACCTCCAAATATATTAATTAATACCACTTTTACATTTTTATCGCTAAGTAACAGTTTCATTGCCTCAATAACCTTGTTTGGGTTAGAGCTGCCACCAATATCTAAAAAATTAGCAGGATTACCACCATATAGCTTAATTACATCCATTGTTGCCATTGCTAAACCAGCACCGTTTACCATACAGCCAATTTCTCCACCCAAATTTACATAGCTAAATCCTTGGCTTTTTGCAAAGAGTTCTTTCTTCTCTTCTTCAGTTGGTTCGTTTAATGCAGCTATTTCAGGATGTCTAAAAAGAGCATTGTCATCAAAAGTCATCTTTGCATCAATAGCTACAATATCTCCTTCTGCAGTTAAAACAAGTGGGTTAATTTCAGCTAAAGAAGCATCAGATTCAACAAAAAGCTTATAAAGTTTTTGGAGAATTGTTGCTGTTTGTCTCACAAGCTTGATATCATCAAATAACTTAAAAGCGGCTTCTCGTGCAAGAAAGTCGGGTACACCAATAGAAGGATCAATTGCTATCTTATGAATCTTTTCTGGAGCAACTCTTGCAACTTCTTCAATATCCATTCCTCCTTCTTTACTAAGCATTAATATTGCAGATTTTGTTCGTCTATCTATTACGTAACTTACATAAAGTTCTTTTGATATGTTAACTGCCTGCCCCACTAAAACGCGATCTACAGTAAACCCCTTTATATCCATCCCAAGAATGTTGGCCGCATGTTTGCGCAATTCAATTTCATCATCTGCAAGCTTTACGCCTCCGGCTTTACCCCTACCTCCGGTATGAACTTGAGCTTTAACTATTACTCTTTGCGAGTCTAAGTGTGAATATGCTTTTACAGCATCTTCCACCGAACGGCATACTACACTTTGGTCCACAGGTATTCCGTATGCTGAGAACATCTTTTTTGCCTGGTATTCGTGAATTTTCATACGATTAATAATTTTCAGAAACCGTAAATCTATGATTTATATCTTAGAATAGAAAATGAATTTACGATTGATTGCTACTTTGAATTTGAAAAAGGTGAAACGTCTAAATTTGAATAAAGTTTAATAATTGGTGAAAATAAATACAATTTGACCCGATTGTGTGATAAATAGTAAGTACTCCCAGATCTATAAATGGTGATTTAATGGTATTGTCCCCCTATATTATTTGCTTTTACTTTGCATCATTTAATAAGTACACTTTATTAATACAGTGTAGAGGAGCATTTATGCTTTATTAAAGTAAGTGTTGTGAAAAATTAGGATATCAATAAGAGTTGAGAGACATTAGAACTTTAAAACAGGTGTTGTGAATAACTTCAACACTGAAAAATAAATATATATAAAAGATGAGTAAAAATTTAATCATTTTCATAATATGTTTAATTACTAGCCCTTTCATGGTATATAGTCAGAACAATATATTTTCAGGAACAGTAGCAGATAACGAAGGTAATGAACTTATTGGAGCTACGGTTTATTTCGAGGAGCTGGGTATTGGTGATGATACTGATATCTCAGGTGAGTTTAATTTAAAAAATATACCTGCCGGTAAATACTCTGTTGTGGTAAGCTATGTAGGATATACACCACTATCCAAAGAAATAGTGTTTCAACAGAATCAAGAGAAAAATGAGAACTTTGTTTTAGAGCAAGATGAACAAGTATTGCTGGAAATTGAAGTTTTCGGTAGAAGGCGAGAGCGACCCGAAAAGATGGATGCTCTCACTCGTATTCCTCTACGATTAGATGAGCAAGTACAGAGTGTTTCTGTTATTTCTCAAAAAATGATTGCAGATCAGGGTGTATTAACATTAAATGATGCTGTTAGAAATTCTCCAGGATTAGGCACATTCGCCACTTTTGGCAACACAACAGAGAGTTTAACGTCCCGTGGATACAGGGGAATACCTGTTGTAAAAAATGGAGTTAGGGTGCATTCCGACTTCAGAGGAAATGGATTTCTTACTGATATGCAGGGTGTAGAAACTATACAAATCTTAAGGGGGTCGGCTGCAATAGCACAGGGCCTCGGTAACGATCTGGGGTCTGCAGGAGGTGTTGTAAATGTTGCTACAAAAACTCCACGTTTTGTTAATTCAGGTAATGTTGGCTTAAGAACTGGCAGTTGGGGATTACTTCGTCCAACTTTTGATGTACAGTTTGTTACAGATAAATTACAACGTACAGCCTTCCGCATCAATGGTGCTTTTGAGCGTGCCGATAGTTATCGCAATCATGTCTCAAAAGATAGAATCTATCTAAATCCTTCTTTTTCATGGCGTCCCGACAATAAGACTCAACTAACAATTGAAATGGACTTTATGCACGACTCGCGCACGCCCGATCAAGGAACCGTAAACCTAAGCGCCGATAGCGTATATAATGTTTATGATATGCCAAACGATAAGTTTATGGGCTTCACAACAGACCGTCAAGTGGTTAATACATTTACATATATAACACAAATAAACAGGAGTTTAAACGATTGGTTAAGCCTTAGGGTTGCATATGCTGGTTCAGATATGGACCTAACAAAGATTGCTGCTCATGCAAGTCCTCTAAGAAATGCCTCACAAACAGGTAACTATAATTTGCGTTCAAGAGCTTATAGTGGCAGCGAGCGATTAGATAAGAATGGTGTGTTTCAACTCGATCTTATTGGAAAAGACTTATATACTGGAGCAGTAAAGCATACCTTTAACTTGGGACTCGATTATCGATGGACAAATGTTTCTACAACTAATACCAACTCAATTGTAGTTGATACCATAGATGTGCTTCAAACAATTAACAATGTCCTGCCACCTCTAAATCTAGTAAATGGCGAGCCAGTAAATTCTCGTGATTATGCTTATGGTTTATTGTTGCAGGAGGTAATGACCTTTAACCAATATCTTAAGCTATCACTTGGTTTAAGGTATAGTCAAATGAGTGGTTTGTCTGATAATACAGTCTCCACCTCAGGTGGAAGCGTTTGGGATCCATTATTCGGAATTATTGTTACTCCGGTTAAGAACCTAAATATGTTTGCTTCTTATACAACAACTACATCACTTCGTGGTGCTGGCAACTTATTGGAAGACAGAATTACACCGGTGGGAGCTACACGGGAAAAACAAGTTGAGGCTGGTTTCAAAACCGAGTGGTTCAATAACAGACTAAGATTTAATGCTACTTGGTTTAATATTCTAAATAATAATATTTCATATGCTGCTCTTGACGAAGCCGGAAGAAACACTGGTTATTATATTAAGGCTGGTAATCTTAAACGCCAAGGTGTTGAGCTTGAGCTGACTGGCAAGATCCTCAAAAATATGGATGCTGTGCTTGGATACTCATATCTTGATGCTGGATATCACGATAGTCCCTATTATCACGAAGATTCTGAACCAATGAACACTGCTAATCACATGGCAAATGGATGGTTTAATTATACTTTCTTCGAAGGATTTTTAAGAAATCTATCTCTCGGGGCAGGTGTCTATTACGTAGGCGAAAGACCGTTTGCAGAGTATACATACCAGGTGTTGCCTGGCCACAATGTGCAACCAAATACAAAACCTTTTATTGCCGACTCGTATACAACTTTCAATTTACAAGCAGGCTATAGGGTAAATAAGGTTCAGTTGAGATTGTTCTACAACAACATATTCAACTCAAAAGGATATACCTCATATTATAGGGGAGGATATTTAAATCAAACAGATCCTACTAATATAGCAGCAACAATAAATTATCAATTTTAAATTTCTATAGCTTCTATATCAACAATCTTTTTTGAAATAGCATAAATGGTTAAACCGGACTGACTGCGGATACCAGTTTTAGTGGTAATGTTTTTCCGATGCCTAACAACAGTATGTATGCTGATATTGAGAGATTCCGCTATCTCTTTATTGAGCATTCCATTTACAATTCCGGTGAGAA
>JAAZCL010000457.1 GCA_012513315.1 Bacteroidales bacterium
TTATATAGAACGTGATTATTCGAATAGAAATGAGAATGAAGAACTCTACGCAGCATTGTGTTACGCTAAGTGGCTGTTAATTATGAATTCAAGAGGTATTGAAATTGATGAAATTATTAGGAAATATAAAAACTTGGAAAATTTCGTTTCAATTATTCGATAGGATCGGTTTTACGCTCTGAGCGCCTATACCTATATAACGTTTTATAAGTATGTAAAGATAATTGATTTATATTAAATATTTACTATATTTGCAAGGTTATTTTATAAACTATTATATTATAAAACACTACTGAAAACAACAATCGAGCGTAATACAAAGAAAAGTGTACCCGATACGAAATGAAAGACTGAGAAAATGAAAGACTTAATAGAAACAATTATTCAAAACAAAATTTCAAGTGGATTTATTTTTGATACTCATTCTATTATCGACTATATAATACAAAATCATAGTAATACTTATCTTTCGTCACATAAAAAGAACAAACAACGGAGTTATATCATAGTGTAATCAGTAAAACAGGTGCTTCTCTTGAAGGAAGTCTTCTAATAAGAGTAGGACAGAGCTGGTATATAAATATTCATAAAAACTTCACAGAGAACGTATGTTGGAATAAACTTTAAACAATAACGACTAATAAAATGAAAACTTCATCTTGGATACTTTTTGGAATTATAGGAACAATAATATTTATAGCCTTATCTTTTCACATTCTTCCTGATCATCTGATGATATTCCCAAAGGAACATCTCACATTTAGCAATACATTTATATTCCAAGATGATATTGAAAAAATAACTGAAAGGTTTAATAATGCTAGTTTTTTTGAGAAACAAGCTATAAAGAATGAATCGTTGTATGGGAGGCTAATGGAAAAAAAGATAATATTTAATTATGAGAAAACTAATGATAAATCTAAGGAACAGTCAATAACTATTCAGCTCGAATATTTGAAGAATTTTGAAGGCAAGTATCCTGATGAAGTAGATTTGTTAGAAGATCCTAGATTACGCCAAAGGATGGAAAAACTTTTAGGTGATAAATATGAGTTCTTAATACGAAACTTCAATGTCGTAAGTCCCATTAAAATTGAAAAAGATGGTTTTATAGCATCTGGTTTTCCATATCATAGCTTAGAACATATTGATTTCACTATAGTTTACGACTTCTTGGATGACACAATGTATGTAAAAGTAACAGAAGATGGAGAAAGTAGAATATATTCAGAAAAAGGTCAAAATATAGAAAGATTTAATGAAATTGCAGGTTATGAGTGATAGTGCTCATACAGTTGAAACAATACTAATTGAGTCAGACTTTGGAGAGCTATATATATATAAACCGAAAACAAGAATGGCAACAAGAAAAGATTTTGAGAAAGCGATTATAAAAAGATGTAAGAATCCAAAAATAAATACGAATGGCTATTTTTTAAATAATTCTGAAAATTTACTTGATGGAATTGATATTGATTTATATCAAGACGATTTAATGAGAGGAAGTGGAAATGAATTAAAAAGTAAATTCAATGCAGTCTTTTCGTCTTCTGCTCTTGCTGTTAATAATTTCTCAATTGTAAAAAAACATCTTCCAAAATTTACCTGTTTTGATTATTCAAATTTTGATGAAGCTCAATTTGAACGACAATTTAAAACAGGATTAAGCGGAACACCACCGAATCTTGATTTTTCAATTGAAAACAAAGATGTTATTATAGCATTTGAATCTAAATATCTTGAAACAACGAGGAAAAAGGAAGCAAAATTTGCAGATTCATACAATAAGAATAAATTGGATTATCTTGATGATATGTGGTTCGATTTAATCAAAAAATATAAACATTCCAAGTTATATCTTGATGTAGCTCAATTGATAAAACATTCCATTGGGTTAATTAATCATAGGAGACAAAATACTAAACAGAAAGCAATTTTTGTTTATTTATATTGGACTCCAGACAATTTCAATGAATTCCCTAATTTCACACAACATCAAAAGGAACTTGCTGAATTTAAAAAAGACATCAATAAAAGCAAAGATTTAAAATTTATCAGTTTAACTTATAATGACTTTTGGAACCTATATGATGATGCTATTTTCCAAAAACATTTTGATGAAATGAGAAATAGATACAAGATTAAGATATAAGTTACGTGCTTAATCACGTATCTAATCATATACAAACCGTTATTTCCTTCGCTGACGTGGATATCTATCATTCGTTTGAAAGCTGGTAGTTCATTTATAAATTACTGCTAACAAGGATGTTATGAGAATCCCCCCTCGTTTGCAACGAGGTGCTAATGCTCAATTGTTTGCAACAATAAAACCTATATCAGAACATACCAAATCTATATCAATGAAACTGTTTAGCTCTACCAAGCATATATTCTTGCGTTAATAACGCTAAACCATGCAATCCTCGTATTGAACAAGGGGGAGTGACTATTTTCTTCTCACAGACACCTTATTTGTTATAAAAGGTGACTGCAAAAAAACACGAAGAACTATCTTTATATATATATACACAATAAGTATTCACAAAAACCAAACACTAAAAA
>JAAZCL010000009.1 GCA_012513315.1 Bacteroidales bacterium
AACCCTGAACTTGCTAGCCCCTCTATCATTACACGATATAATTACAATTGATATCAGTAATACCAGTATAAATTTTAATCTTCCTATCAGCTTCTCCATAGAGAAATATATTAATATAGAAGTACAAATTTACACTTTTAAATCGGTATAAAAGGAATAATAATTAAAGATTTCACCAATATACTATCCCAACTCAATAAACATGCCCATCTTTCTTCACATCATCAATGCCAAGTTTTTTCTTCTCCAATAAGCCCCAAGCATAAATAATATATCCTACTACTACAGGAACTAATAGAGATACAATAGCCATAACAGAGAGAGTAAAAAAGCTAGAAGACGAGTTAAATATAGTAAGCGAGCTCTGTAAGTCATATGATGATGGATAATATGCAGTATTATTTAATCCAGCGTTAATCAACAACATCATAACTGTAACTACGGTGCCTGCACCTGTAAACCATATCCCTTTTTTATATTTAAAATCGATTGCAGACTTAATTATTCCATATAATACAGCCACAACACCTAGAAGGAAAAGAATACCAACTAAAGGCATTTCAATAAAATTATTTAGATACTTCATTTTCTCTAAAAATATATCACCTGTAACAGGATCAACTGCGTATCCTTCTGCAAATAGCGTCCAGATAAGGAATATCAAAAAGAAAACAACAAAAGGAATACCGTTATATAATACAAACCTATGCGACCTATTTTCCAGAGCATCATGATTGAGTCTATTAATAAAGAAAAGGCTTGCTAAAGTTCTAGCAAGGAAAAAGACAGCCAATCCAAGTGATAAGTTTCTAAAGTCGGCTAACAGCTCAAGACCCAAAAGAGGACTCTGCCATTGACTAATAACATTTCCTCCACCACCACCTAAAATTGCAATATTGCCCTTACCCACCGTAAATTCCGATCCCGTGAAGAAGCTAGAAACAACAACACCCAGCAAAATTGTTCCAATTAAGCCATTAAGAAATAAAAACACCCTATAAGTGCGGGCTCCAAAGATGTTACCTGGCTTCGATTGAAACTCATAAGATACAGCCTGCATTACAAAGCTAAAAAGCATAATCATCCATGCCCAATAAGCACCTCCAAAGCTGGTAGAATAGAACAACGGAAATGCTGCAAAGAATGCTCCTCCAAAAACAACTAATGTTGTAAAAGTATACTCCCACTTACGACCTAAAGTATTCACCAAAAGCTTTTTCTCATCTTCCTCACGCGAAAGAGAACCAAGCATCGATTGGCCACCCTGCACAAACATCAAGAATACTAACAATCCACCCAAAAGCGACATTATCACCCACCAATATTGTTGTAGAAATTCGTATGTAATCATTCCATTAATAATTATTCAGTTCAACATCAAAATCTAAAGGCTCAGGTCCTTTTTTTATTTGCTTAACCATTATTGTAATCATTGCTGTAAGTAATGCCGTAAAGATTATAGCAAAAATAACAAACGTTGTAATAATGTGTCCTACCGACACCCCTGAGACAGCCACATTTACTGGTAGAATATCCTGAATAGTCCACGGTTGTCTTCCCATTTCAGAAACAATCCATCCACACAGACCCGAAATATATGTAAGAGGGATACTCCAAAGTGCAATGTACAGCAGCCATTTAGTTTTATGTAAACTCTTTTTATATAAGAAGTAAATAATAACAAGAAAGAACAAAATAAAATACATTCCAATCATAACCATAATATGGAAAGTATAAAATGTAAGTGGTACATGCGGTATTATATCTTCGGCCACCTCCAGATGCCCATATCCAAAGTGGGCATAATTATCTCTTAAAATATTTTCATAATTAGCAGCGTCAGCAGAAAGAGCTGTAGCTTTTGCATTATCACCCGCCAAAACAGCCTCTTTCTCTTGTTGCTTAGTCTCTTGATAGTTGGCAAGAGCCCTGATAGCAATTTCCCCACGTTCTTTTTTCTCTTCAAAAGAAAGAGCCACAGTTCCGTCGGGCAAAGTATAACCACCCTCCACAATATCTCTTATACCCGGAACATAAGCATTAAAATCTCTATATCCCAATAGCGATAAAAGCTTAGGTATTTCGAACTTAAAAATATATGGATTATTATCGTCGTTAAAAGCCTCTTTCTTATGATTAAGAACACCAAATGCTACAAGCCCTGCACCTTCAGTGCCCTCATAAAGACCCTCCATAGCAGCCAGTTTCATTGGTTGTTTTTGTGCTACCTGATATGCCGATCCATCACCAGTATATGCAAGCATCAAAAATGCAAAGATGCCCACTATCGAGGCTATCTTAATGCTCTGCAATGCAAAATCAATATGACGCTTTTTAAGAATATACCAAGCAGACACACCCACCACAAAAGAAGAACCCACGGCAAGACTTGCCATTACAGTATGTAAGAATTTATTTATCGCCACCGGTGAGAGCGCCACAGCCCAGAAATCAACCATTTCGTTCCTTACCGTATCAGGATTAAACTCCATTCCCACAGGATATTGCATCCATGCGTTGGCAACCAATATCCAAAGAGCAGATAAAAGACCACCTAAAAACACCATCCATGTAGAAAATAAGTGCACACCTTTAGATACCCTGTCCCATCCAAAAAACATTACAGTAACAAAAGTAGCCTCAAGGAAGAACGCTACAATTCCCTCAATAGCAAGCGGTGCACCAAATATATCACCAACAAACCAGCTATAATTAGACCAATTGGTACCAAACTGAAACTCCAAAATAATTCCTGTTGCTATACCAATCGCAAAATTAATTCCAAAAATCTTTTGCCAAAATCTCGAAATGTTTTTCCACTTCTCATCCCCCGTTCTAACATAAATACTCTCCATGATTGCCATGATCAGAGCCAGTCCTATAGTCAACGGTATAAAAAGCC
>JAAZCL010000096.1 GCA_012513315.1 Bacteroidales bacterium
CCTTCAAAGTCTTTCTTAACTATCTCATAAATGGCACCCTCGAAGAAGTTTTGCATTATGCTAGTTAACTCATTATCATCTAGTTTATGGATGGCCGACATACCTTTTGCTAATATCTCGCCATGCGATCGGTGACTACCAAAGATGAAGTCGTCAACCGAAAGTGTCCATGCCATACCAACTGCCGCCGACTCCTGCCCTATAGATAGATGAGCCGGTCCAGGATGATTATATGAAGTACCATTATACTCACCTTTTGTCTTAATAAGATTAAGCATTGTCTCAAATTCACGTATAAGTACCATATCATGGTAAATATTTTTGAATTCTTCATCCGTAAAGTTCTCTTTCTCGTCTTTTACACTTTTCTGATATTGATTTACGGCTATGGGCTGAAATTCTACGAATCCTGGTTTTCTAACTTCACTGGGATCAATAAATTGTACTTTTGGCATTTCTATTATTTATTTAAAACTAAATACAACCTCTTTAATTATCTCGCTAACTGTTGGGTGTGGAAATACCACCTCCTGCATTTCTTTTAGAGTCATTTCCTGCTCAATAGCCATGGCTGCTCCATATATTATTTCGCTGCTCGGGTTGCCCAACATATGAACACCAATTACTTCGCCATATTTTTCGCCTACCAACACTTTGCATACTCCCGAGCCACCTTCGTTCTCGGCAACAAAGCGCCCTGCATATGCCATTGGTAATTTAGCAACCTTATATGCTATATTCTTTTCTTTGGCCGACTCTTCAGTTTCTCCTACTCCGGCAACTTCAGGATTGGTGTATACTACACTCGGGATGGCATTATATCTCATTATATCAGATCTTCCTGTAAGATTATTCACCACCACTTCTCCTTCGCGGCTAGCAGTGTGTGCAAGTAGAGAAAAACCTGTTACGTCGCCCGCTGCAAAAACACCAGGCACATTTGTGCGCATTTTCTCATCCACTTTAATACCATTGCGAAGAAGTTCAACACCAATGTTCTCAAGACCAAAACCACTGGTAACTGGTCGGCGCCCCACACTCAATAATATCTTGTCACCTTCTACGGTATGCATTTGACCTTCTTTTTCAAATACAACCTTGTTGCCATCTACTTGCACAACTTTTGAATTCAAGTTAAACTCAATCCCTTTCTTTGCATAAATCTGACGTAGCATTGTTGAAACTTCAAGGTCCATACCTGCAACAATTTCGGGAAGCATCTCAACAACTGTAACTTTTGATCCAAGACTATTATAAAAGCTGGCAAATTCCATTCCTATAACACCCCCGCCTATTACAACGAGTGATTCTGGACGGTCTGTCATCTCTAAAATCTCTCTATTTGTAAGGATTACATCTCCTGCTTCACTTAAACCCGGAATTGGTGGAACAGAAGCTTCTGAGCCAGTGCATATCAGTAAATTGCGACCAACATATTTCTCTCCATTACAACCAATTTCAATTCCTTCTGAAGAGCGACTATTTATAAATGCCTCGCCCTTTACCACCTCAACTTTATTAGATTTCATCTTGCTTTCAACGCCTAATACAAGTTTGCGAACAATCTTTTTTTTGCGTGAAACCATTTTACTATAATCGAACCTTATATTGTCTCCAAAAACGCCATATTTTTCTGCGTTAAGTGCATTCTCATACATTTTTGCACTATATAATAATGTCTTTGTAGGAATACACCCCTCATTTAGGCAAACACCACCCATAGCACTTTTCTCAAAAAGAACTACTTTTAATCCTGCCTGCCCTGCTCTTTCGGCCGCTACATATCCTGCTGGGCCTCCACCTAAAATTAATAAGTCTATCATAATGTTATATCTAATTGTAAGTTTTCTATTTCAATTGCTATTTGTTTTAAAAAACGTGTGGCTTCACCTCCGTCCAACGAGCGATGGTCGTAAGTAAGGCTCAAACCTATATGAGGTACAAAAGCAAATACCCCATCACCTAAATCTTTTGGTCTGGGAAGAATTGTATTTACGCCTAGAATTGCCGACTGAGGCAAATTAATAACCGGAGTAAACATTTCCACTCCATAATTGCCTAAGTTAGAAACAGTAAATGTACACGCTTCAGGTGCAAGAATATCGGGATTTACGTTACCTTTTCGGCACAACTCTGCAACAGTTTTTAATCTATTTGAAAGTCCCGTTATCGAGAGGTCGTCTGCATCTCTAATTACTGGCACCATCAACCCTCTATCTGTATCTACAGCCAATCCAAGATGCACTTTGTTGAAATATCTTTTTGAATCACCTAAAAAGTGAGTATTTACCTCCGGGAATTTATTTAATGCTTTAATAACAGCAAAACAAACCATATCGTTTAAAGTAATGTTTGCTTCAATTGTTTTTTCTTCTAGTGCTGCCTTTACATTTTTTCTTAACTCCAGCAACCTTCTTGCATCTGCACTTAAATGGTGAGTAAGCTGTGCTGAATTTTGTAGCGACGCATGCATAGATTTTGCAATAATCTTACGCATATTAGATATTTTTCGATCTTCGTACTCAACACCATATATTTTATTTTCTGTAGCAGCAAGATCAGTTGCTCTTGCTGTACCTGCCAGACCTGTGCCATATTCATGAGGCCGTAAACCACCTTCAGAAGCAATTCTTTTGGCCAGTGGTGTCATTCTGGGACGATCTTTCAAAAACTGCTTTACATCCTTTTCTATAATTCTGCCTTTTGGTCCACTACCATCAATATTAGATATTTCAACAGATTCTTTTTCGGCTAATTTTTTAGCTCTAGGTGATATGAATTTAGGCTGGTCGGTCTTGGCAGTGTAATTTGTTTTAGTTACAGAAGGAGCATCTGTATTTTCAACCTTCTCATTTGAATCCATATTTGAGGTTTCATCTGGTTTACTTTCTTCAGTTTCCTGCGCTCCAATCAAATCAGAGTAATCCTCTCCTGGCGCTCCAATAACCATCATATTCTCCAAAACTGGCACTTCATCTCCTTCATCATAAAAGCATTCCAATACTACTCCATCAACTGGAGACTCCTCATCAAAAGTAGCTTTATCGGTTTCGTAAGTGAAAAGGATATCACTCTTTTTTACCCTGTCGCCTTTCTTCTTTTTTATTTCTGTGATTATACAACTTTCAACAGATTGCCCTTGCTTGGGCATAATAATTACTATTGCCATTAAGTAAGATTTTCAAGTTTACTGTTCTGAATATTCAAATTTAAGCAAAAAAGTTGATTAATTAATAAAGCCATCAATGTATAGCTATATGTAATAATGTTTTTAAAACAACTACAAATATAGACTTTATAAGATGTTTTGGAGATAATAAAATGATTATTTAGCTGTGATTTATGATACAATATTTTCTAAAATGACATTACATCAAATTAACCAATGCAATACTTATACTTAATCTATATTTTGCTCTTACTTTACTCTATTGTAAAGGGAGTATAAACGAGCGAGGTAAGAGTAAAGTATGAACTAAGCACGAGCAATGTATGTGCAAAATAGAAGTGAAGCAAGAATGAGACAAGAGTGTTTTATGAGTAATTTAAGCAGTTTTCAGTAGTAATGCCAGCTTTTCCTTAAATATGGATAATAAACTTATATTTGTAAAATAATATCAAAAATTGAAGTCATTAAATCAATTTTCTGCCTAGCATAAATTGTTTAAACATGTAAATTTGCGAACCATAATTACTGAATCATGAATGATAATAAAACAAAACAATATTTAGCAATAGACTTAGGAGCAAGTAGCGGAAGATCTATAGTGGGCATTATTAAAGATGACCACCTGGAACTAAGAGAGATAACACGTTTTCAAAACCCAATGATTGAATTCAACAATCATATCTACTGGGATCTTTATTATTTATATGACCAAATTATTAAATCTATAAAAGAATCTAAACAGCAAGGATATAATATTACATCAATGGGAATAGACACATGGGGTGTAGATTTTGTCTGTTTTGGAAGTGATGGAAAACCGCTTCGTATGCCATCAAGTTATCGCGACACATCTACTTTTGGTGCTCCTGATAGATTTTATGCTAAGATTTCGAAGAAAGAGTTATATCATAAAACCGGCATACAGATTATGAACTTCAACTCTCTATTTCAACTGGATACACAGCTTTACAACAAATCATCTATATATCCTGTAATTGACAAAATATTGTTTATGCCCGATGCGTTGTCTTATATGCTTACGGGTAAAATGGTTACTGAGTACACCATAGCGTCTACTTCACAAATGATAAATCCATACCTGAAAAAGTTTGATGAAGATATACTTGAGAAAATTGAGCTAACTAGTAATAATTTTGCTCCGATTGTTTTTCCTGGAACAAAAGTTGGTGAGCTATCAGACTCTGTAAAAAAACAAACTGATATGGATGAAGTTGCAGTAATTGCAGTTGCAGGTCACGATACCGCTTCGGCAGTTCTTGCAACACCGGCAGGTAATGAAAATTTTGCTTATCTGAGCTCCGGTACATGGTCGCTTATGGGTGTAGAAGCAAAAAAACCGATTATAAACGAGGAAACCTACAATCTTAATTTTACAAATGAAGGGGGAGCCGACGGGTCTGTAAGGCTTTTAAAAAATATTTGCGGAATGTGGCTTATTGAACGTTGCAAAAAAGAGTGGGAAGCCGAAGTTCCTCTTACATATTCTGATATTGTGGAAGAAGCAGAAAAATCACCCCCATTTGCATCATTTATAAATCCCGATGCTCAGTGCTTTGCAAACCCTGAATTGATGATAGAAGCAATTAAAAACTACTGTAAAGAAACAGGTCAAAGAGTGCCAGTAACTATAGGTGAGATTGCAAGGTGTATTTATGAAAGTCTTGCATTAAGGTACAAACAGGTGCTTGAAAATCTTGAAAATCTGGCCGACTTTCCCATTCAAACTTTGCATATTATAGGTGGTGGCTCGAAAAACAATATGTTGAACCAATTTACAGCAAACGCAATTGGAATAAGGGTAGTTGCCGGTCCTACAGAAGCAACGGCAATTGGCAATATCTTACTTCAAGCAAAGGCAGATAAACAAGTTGAAGACAAACAACATATTCGTCAGATTGTAAGGAACTCCACCAGCTTGGAAGAGTTTTCCCCGATTGAAAATGAGCTATGGGATAATCATTATAAAACCTATAAAAATGTATTTAAAGAAAAAAATTAGCGGAAAATAAAAATAAAGATTAAATATTAACTTGAAACAAACAATAACCATATGAAAAAAGAACAAATTATTAATGCATTCGAAAATGCAAAGAAGGAATACCAAGCTTTAGGTGTAAACGTAGACGAAGCAGTTGAGAATTTAGAAAACCTTTCTATTTCTATTCATTGTTGGCAAGCCGACGATGTTATAGGTTTTGAAAATCCGGATGGAGAACTTACAGGTGGGATTCAAACTACCGGGAATTTTCCGGGTAAGGCAAGTACGATTAACGAACTAAGGAGTGATCTGAAAAAGGTATTCTCATTAATACCGGGAAAACACAGAGTTAGCCTTCATGCCATCTATGGTGATTTTAATGGTGAGTTTATTGATAGAGATCAGATTGAGCCTGAGCATTTTCAGAGCTGGATAGATTGGGCATTAGAAAATGATGTTAAGCTTGATTTTAACTCTACTTTTTTCTCTCACGACAAGAGTAATAGTGGATATACACTGTCCGACTTTGATCCTGAAATTAGAAATTTCTGGAAAGAACACTTACGAAGATGTAGAAGGATTGCTGCGGAAATTGGCAGACAACAAGGCGACCCATGCGTTCACAATATTTGGATTCCCGACGGAGAAAAGGATAAAACTGTTTCACGCTATGAACATAGAAGACTGCTAATGGAATCGTTAGATGAAGTATTAACTGAAAAAATTAGTACAGAATATCTTAAAGACTGCTTGGAATGTAAGCTTTTTGGTATAGGAAGTGAAAGCTACGTTACAGGGTCTCATGAGTTTTATATGGGTTACACTGTTAAAAACAACATGATGCTCACTCTTGATGCAGGACATTTTCATCCTACTGAAACAATATCGGATAAACTTTCAACTATGCTGTTGTTTGTGCCTGAGCTGAACCTGCATGTTAGTAGACCCGAACGCTGGGACAGTGATCATGTTGTAATTTTAAATGACGAACTTCAAGCTATTGCACAGGAGATAGTACGCTCGGGACACATGGATCGTGTGAATATTGGATTAGATTACTTTGATGCCTCTATAAACCGTGTTGGGGCATATGTAGTTGGTATTAGAGCAACTCAAAAAGCTATGCTTAAGGCACTACTGGAGCCAACAGCGCAACTAAGAGAGTTTGAGAGACAAGACAAGAGGTTTGAGCGTATGGCTTATCTTGAAGAACTTAAATCAATGCCTTGGAACTCGGTTTACAATTATTTTTGCCATAAACAGGGAGTAACTACTGGTGATACATACATTAAGGAAGTTCAGGAATATGAGAAAGATATAACCTCTAAAAGAGTATAAAAATGAACACCCTTATAGGTTTAATAATTATTGCAGTGGGAAGTATGGGCCAATCGAGCTCATACGTTCCCATCAATAAGATAAAAGAGTGGTCGTGGGAAAACTTCTGGCTCACACAAGGGATTTTTGCATGGCTTGTTTTTCCTTTTCTAGGTGCTCTTTTGGCAATGTCATTACCGGAGATGATTGAAGTATATGGTTTAAATGCATCAGCTTCAATGAAGGCAATTGGCTATGGAGCACTTTGGGGAGTTGGGGGGCTCACCTTTGGCTTGAGCATGCGTTTTTTAGGAATAGCATTGGGACAGTCGGTGGCATTAGGCACTACAGCAGCGCTTGGGACACTAATTCCTGCACTATTTGCCGGTGATCTTTTCTCTCCAAAAGGATTAATATTGCTATTGGCAGTAGCAGTAACTTTAGTTGGAATTGCTCTAGTTGGATATGCAGGCAGCCTTCGCTCAAAAAACATGACGGATGAGGAGAGAAGAAAAGCGATTAAGGACTTTGCTCTTAAAAAGGGATTGTTAATCGCCTTGCTTTCAGGTGTGATGAGTGCTTGTTTTAATTTGGGACTTAACGCTGGTATTCCAATAAGAGAAGCAGCTGTGGCTGGGGGTGCATCAGATTTATTTGCACAAAATCCGGTTACCATGCTGGTTACACTTGGAGGTTTTTTCACGAATATGATTTACTGTCTATACATGAATTATAAGAATAAAACCGGAGGAGAAATTATGCGTTCTTCAAAATCTGTATTGACAAATAACCTTTTATTCTGTGCATTGGCAGGATTGTTGTGGTACTCGCAGTTTTTTGGACTAGGTATGGGGCAAAGTTTCTTTGAACCAAATAGTGTGATGATGGCTTTCTCATGGAGTATACTGATGTCGCTAAACGTTGTTTTCAGCAATGTTTGGGGAATAATATTAAAAGAGTGGAAAGGATCGGGGAAAAAAGCGATTACATATCTTGCAATGGGTATGGCTATCTTAATTTTTTCACTTATAATTCCAAATTTATTCTAAGGCTTTTTATTTTAATTTGAATTCACTATATTTGCCACATAGTAAGTATTTTGAAAAAAAATAAACTAAAAAACCATGAGATATAATGACTTCGGTGTCGACTTTAAATACCTGTTAGTAAGTGATAAAGACAGGAAATTCGGTCTCACTATAAATACTGTTGGCTTTCAGCCTATAGCTCTTAACACGGTATACCCGTCTACCGATCATCCAGAGAGCTATTATTTTAATCCGGACAAAGGACGTGTTTTATCTGAATACCAATTTGTATATATTAGTAAAGGCAAAGGTTCTTTTATATCGGAAAATACAAAAAAAATAAATGTTACAAAAGGACAGATAATAATTTTATTCCCGGGTCAATGGCACTCTTATAGTCCTAAAAAAGAAACAGGGTGGAACGAATACTACATTGGATTTGAAGGCAGGATAATTGACGAGATTGCAGCAAATGGATTTATTTCTCCTGTAAATCAGGTTTTAAATGTAGGGGTAAATGAAGAACTGGTGAATCTGTTTTCAAC
>JAAZCL010000097.1 GCA_012513315.1 Bacteroidales bacterium
AAAGATTACTATATATTAAATGCACAGTCTTTTTATTTTAATGCAATAGGGGAACCAAAATTAGCTTTAGAAAGAGAAAAGGAGCAGTTGAATATTTCCTATAGTCTAAAAGAGAATATAGATATTTCTAGATCATATTTTAATATTTCACGGAGATATACCGAATTAGAACAGCTTGACAGTGCAATGGTCTATGGAAAGTTGGCGATAGATTTTATAGAAGATCCAAAGTTTAGACAGAATCATTTATATTATCAAAATGTGGCTGATATTGCAGAAAAGCAGGGAGATTATTTGATTGCAAACAAATATAGGAAAGAGGCAGCTGAGCTCTATAAAAGCTCTGTTCAGGATAGACTTGATACTCAGATTGCAGAGATAGAGAAGAAGTACGATTTAACGGAATCAGAAAATAAAGCACTTAAAGCTCATCAGCAAAACATGCAAATAATTATTGCTGCACTTATACTCATTATTGGTCTGATTATTATAATAATGAATATACACAGGATAAGGAAAGTTACGAAAATGCGACTTCTAGTTACTGAAAGTAAGTTGCATCAACAAGAATTGCAAGCAGAAATAATGCGAGCAGAGGCTCGTAAGCGTAAGTGGTTGATAAAACTGTATAGTAATATATCGGAACGACTAACATTTTTACAAGATGAATTTGAAAAACTTACTCAACGCTATGTTTCTAGTCAACCCAAGGTTTATAAAGATATGCAGAAGATATTGAAAAATACTGATACAGAACTGCGTGATATTAGTGTAACTCTTGCTCCGGATGATCAAACATTTTATAGTTATACTTGTATTAAAGATGAACAGGATATTTTAAATGCAAATGAAAAATTGATATTAATGCTTCTTTCCTGTGAGGCAGATAATCGTCAACTTGCAACTTTTATGAATACTACAGTTGAAAGCATAAGAGTCAGAAAATCGCAATTAAAGAAGAAAATGTCGGAAAACAACATTGATATATCAATTTTCGGAGAGTAAATAGCGTTAAAAAGGACAATTCTAAAACCGTGATAAATAGGCAGATATATTCATAAATGGCGTTAAATGTCTTAAAGGGTATTGTTTTATATGTCATAAGTGAGTTATTTTGTGTCACAATTCTCTAACAGATTATTTAAAACTAAAAAAGTATGAAAAAAGTAAGTGCTATGATTTTGATGTTAGTTTGCAGTTTACTTGTAATTCCTGCAAACATTAATAATGAAAGTAATAATAGTGCCCAAGATGACTGGCAAGATATAGTTGAATTAATCAGAGACGGAGGTACTACTCGTGTAGCAAGACAAAGCACGTTTAGCTTACAGTCTCGAGTAACACAGCCTGTAGCTGAGCCTATTGTTGAAGCTTATTCATCTAATAATGAACTTCAAGTACTAGTGCAAAACTACAGTGGACCAGTTTGGGTTGAAATTTACGGAAACAAAGGTGCTAAGCAAGCAAGTTTCCAAATTTACGATACTGGTTTTGAGGTTATAAAATTAACTGGCTTAGGTGCTGGTGAATATAGCATTAGAATAACAGTTGGTTCGGATGTATTTACAGGAATATTAAAAAAAGGGCAATATGGAAAAAGGTAATTCAAAAAAAGATAGTGTTCGCAGATATGTACTAACAGATGTAGAATCGTGCACATTTACTTTTAAAGATGGAATGACAAGTAAAGTAAAACCTTCTCCAAATCATGAGATTGTAATTATGAAACTTATTCCTCATTCAACAAAGTCTAAGTCCTTTGAAGATAAGGTACTTAAGAACTACATGGCTACAAAAAACGTAACTGAGTTGTCTGCACTTTGCAAATACGATTGTGTAAGAACATTTACCCGTCATTTCAAGAAAAGTTTTGGTCAGACTCCATATCAATGGATGCTAGATAGAAAAATGGAAGAAGTACAGTCTTTAGTTCTAAATTCTGATATGACAATAACTGATATAGCAAAAATGTATGACTTCAAGAGTGTTTCGCATCTTGTAAACATATATAGCAAGCGATTTGGTAATTCACCACTTAAGAGTAGATTATTGGATGCTATCTAAAATCTACATAAATTATAACGCATAAAAAGCAATCTTCATATAATCATTATAGTAATACCTTCAATTATTTTTTTCTTCAAAAAGAGGCTGTTTCAAAGTAGAGGCAGTCTCTTTTATTTTATTAGTCATCACTTGCAAGTTGGTAATAATTAATATATTTTTGTAGGAATATAAATGATATAACATCATTTAATATAAAAGTGCTGATTGTGCAAATGGTCATACTAATCGAATTGTTAAATACACATATAATAAAGATTTTATGAACAAAATATTTTCTTTTTTACTTCTTTCAGTTTTGTTTTGCGTGAATGCAATAACACAAAACAAGCCTGATTGGGAAAACCCAGAGGTTTTTGCAATTAACAAAGAAGACACCAGAGCAACATCTATTCCCTATTCTACAGAAGAATTGGCAATAAAGGATGTATATGAATCGTCCCCCTATTTTCAATCTTTAAATGGAAATTGGAAATTTCACTGGGTGCCAAAATTATCTGAGGTGCCTGAAGGTTTCTACGAAGAGAACTATGATGTAAGTGGTTGGGATGAAATGCCTGTACCAGGAAACTGGGAGTTTAATGGTTATGGAATACCAATGTATGTGAATACCGGATTCGGATTCAGAGCAAAGCCCCCTTTTATAGATAGGGAATTTTCACCTACGGGTACATACCGTCATGAGTTTACTATTCCTGAAAATTGGGATGGCAGACGAGTATACATCCATTTTGAAGGTGGAACTAATTCCATGTATCTGTGGGTAAACGGACAAAAAGTAGGGTATACACAGAACTCAAAAAGTCCTGCAGAATTTGATATAACAGAGTATATCAGAAAAGGTGAGAATACACTTGCTTGCCAAGTACACAAGTTTAGCGATGGTTCATATCTGGAAGACCAGGATATGTGGCGCTTAGGAGGAATTAATCGTAACGTATACCTTTATAGTACAGATCAGGTTCGTTTATTAGATTATTTTGCTCATCCCGACTTAGATAAAAATTACAAAAATGGACTTTTTAGTTTAGATGTTACTCTAAAGAATTATACTGCTACAAAGCAAAACCATTCAGTTGAAGTTTCGTTGCTTGATAAAGCAGGTAAGAAAGTGTTTTCACAAAAGAAATCAACTGCTATTTCTGAAAATGGTACTGAAGATATTGCTTTTTCGGGAAAAGTGACTAATCCTCTAAAATGGACTGCCGAAACACCAAATCTTTACACCATGCTCATCTCGTTGAAAGATGAGAAAGGTAAAATTATTGAATCTACATCACACAAAATTGGTTTCCGTAAAATTGAAATTACGGACGGTCAATTGTTTGTAAACGGAAAGAAGGTTTTCTTTAAAGGTGTGAACTTGCATGAATTTAATACTAACACCGGACAGGTAGTTACACGAGAGGTAATGATGCGTAATCTTCAGCTAATGAAAGAGCTGAATATAAATGCAGTACGTACTTCTCACTACCCACAGCCTCCATTGTGGTATAAACTTTGTGATGAGTATGGTATTTATCTTGTTGATGAAGCAAATCTTGAGTCGCATGGACTTGGTTATGGGCCAGACAATGTTGCAAATTTTCCAGAATGGCACGCTCAACACATGGATAGAATAATTAGACTTGTGGAGAGGGACAAGAATCACGCTTCTGTGATTTTTTGGTCACTTGGTAATGAAGCCAGCAATGGTAAAGCCTTTTTTGACATGTACGATTGGGCAAAAGCGCGCGATAATAGTCGCCCCGTACAGTATGAGCAAGCCTACCAAAGAGATAGAAATACAGATGTAATTTGTCATATGTATCCTTCGTGGGAAAGTATGAAACGAGATGCTGCAAGAGACTTGGGTAAGCCATACATTATGTGTGAATATGCTCATGCTATGGGTAATAGTATGGGTAATTTTCAGGAGTATTGGGATGTTATGCGATCTAGCAAAAACATGCAAGGTGGTTTCATTTGGGAGTGGTATAATCATGGCTATCCCGAACACGATGAACAGGGACGCTTTTATTGGGCATATGGTGGTGACCTAAAAAGTTATGACAAGATGAATGACAATAACTTTTGTATGGACGGCATTATTAGTCCCGATCAAAACTATATTCCACATACTTATATAGTTAAGAAAGTGTATCAAAACATACTATTTGAAGCAAAAGATGTAGATAATGGAGTAATTACCGTTATAAATGATTTTAAGTTTACTAATCTAAGCCCCGCTAGCCACACATTTAAATGGGTTCTATTAAAAAATGGTGAAGTAGCAGAAGAGGGAACATTTAATGTTTCAATTGCTGCGGATAGCAGGAAAGATGTTAAGTTGAACTTACCTGCATTAACAAAGGAGTATGGAGTAGAATATTTTCTTCAGGTATTTGCATTTAGCAACCAAGATACTGAGTTGGTCCCTTCAGGATTTGAAGTTGCAAAAGAAGAGTTCGAACTAAACAAAGGCACTTATTTTGTTGCTATAGAGGAAGAAGGCAGCCTAACTGTTGAGGAGCAAGAAAACAAGATATTGGTTAATGCTGGTGACATCTCTTATGAGTTTTCTTCAGTAGACGGACGTGGTCTTCTCAGTATGAAAAATAACGGTCGCGATATGTTTAGGGAATTACCTCGTCTCAATTTCTGGAGAGCGCTAACAGATAACGAATTTGGAGAAGGTATGCAGTACAGTTCTCGAATTTGGGAGACTGCCGGTCAAAATACCATTTACACGTATAAAGGGTCTGAAGAAACTGCTGATGGATTCAATGCTAATTATGAAGTTAAACTGAGAGGTATCGAAGCCAAAGTAGACGTTATTTATACAGTAAATAATGATGGTAGCCTTACCACTACCGCTAATTACAGTGCGTTGTCTGATGACTTACCCGAAATGCTTCGATTTGGTATGTTAATGACGCTACCTCGAAACTACAATGATTTTACATGGTATGGACGCGGACCTCACGAGAATTATGTGGATCGTAAACATGACACCTTCATGGGTGTTTGGAACGGAAAGGTAGAAGATCAAGCATTTGAATACTACCGTCCTCAAGAGACTGGAAATAAAACCGATGTTCGTTGGCTTACGTTGAAAAACGATCAAGGTAACGGTATCAAAATTGAAGGAGCACAGCCTTTATCTGTAAGTGCTACCAACAATAGGCCGGAGGACTTAGATCCAGGTATGACAAAGAAACAACAACACTGGTCGGATATATCGCCACGTAACGAAGTTGTTTTATGTGTAGATCTCTTCCAGCGTGGAGTTGGCGGATTGCAGTCTTGGGGAGCAAAACCGCTCAACGAGTATAGGTTTATGGATAAGAAGTATTCCTACAGTTACACTATAAGTGTAAATAATAATTAATTATTTGTGAGGCTATCTCTAACTGCGAGGTAGCTTCACTTTTAATTTATTATTTAATAGTATCGGAGAATCTATCGATGTATTCGGTAGGACGCATTTTGAACTCTTTCTTAAAGCATGAACTAAAGTATTTTGGATCATTAAATCCCACCGCATAAGCTAGGTCTGAAATACGAATATTCTTATTTTGATCCATAATTTGGCATGCGGCTTTCAATCTGATGTTTGTGATAAACATCGATGTGTTTAATCCCGTAAGGGTCTTTAGTTTATTATAAAGCGTTGATCTGCTCACATTCATTTCTTCCGAAAATTGCTGTTGATCAAAGCTAGGGTCATCCAAGTGTAGATTCACACAATCGATAGCATTTTGCAAAAACTCTTCGTCGAGGTTCGTGATATTTAAATCTTTAATCTCAAATACAAACTGACTCTTAAAATCAGTCGCGATACGCTCTCGGCTTTTTAGTAAGTTTCTGATTCGAGCATGAAGAACATTTAAGTTAAATGGTTTGCTTATAAAAGCATCGGCACCTGTTTCATACGCTAGTGCGCGATCTTTCTCTTCTGATTTTGCAGTGAGTATGATAAGAGGAATATGACTATAATCAATATTGTTTTTAAGGAGTTTGCATAACTCAATACCATCCATCTCAGGCATCATAATATCGGTGACAATAATATCAATCTTTTCGTGTTCTAAAACGAGCAAAGCATCTTTGCCATTGTGCGATGTTATTACCTGATAATCCCTACTTAACAGTTTCTGTATAAGTTCTAAAATATCTTCATTATCCTCTACCACTAATACAGTATGAAGTTTTACAGAACTATTTGTATCTGCATCCTCTAATTCCTTAGATTTGGAAATTTCGTAACTATCAATCTCTGAATCATTAAAATAGGATATGTCTATAGGAAGAATGACTTTGAATTCACTACCTAATCCCAATTCACTTTTAACACTCACGCTTCCATGAGATAATGCTGTTAAATCTCTTACTAGAGATAGACCTATCCCGGTGCCTGTTGTGTTGTGTTTTCGGTACTGCCCTTCATAAAATCTTGTGAATAATATTTTCTGATCCTCACTAGAAATCCCTGCTCCTTCGTCCTTTACAATGATTTTTATATGGTCCCTATTATCATCACTATAATTTAATGTAATACGTATGGCACCTCCCTCTTTTACGTATTTTACCGCATTAGAAATGAGATTGTATAAAATTTTATCCAGTTTATCTATATCAAAAAGTCCATGTATGTCCTCAGGATCACTTACGAACGAAATATGGATTTTCTTTTTCTTTATTAATGGATAGAATGCTTCAATTGAGTTTCTAATGAATTCAGAAACATTGCCATGAGATACGCGTAGTTTTAGATTTCCAGATTCGGCCTTCCTAAACTCCAGAATCTGTTGCAGCAATCGTGTTAATCTATTGATATTTAAAGATAGAGTTTCATACATACCATCATTTCGTGGTGATGAATATCGTAGTTCATCTATCGTGGCAGATATAATTGTTAAAGGTGTCAGGAACTCATGTGTTACGTTTGTGAAAAACTGCAGTTTTGCGTGATTAAGTTCTTCTGTTTTAGCTTGTTCCATCTCGCTATATCGCAGCTGATTGCGTAGGTTAATACGATTAACGGCATTACGGTATAACACATATATAATTATTGCGAACGTGAAAAAATAGATAATATAGGCCCACCATGAGAGCCAGAATGGTGGGAGAACATTTACCCGCAACTCTTTAATCTCGTCGTTCCACACTCCGTTTTGAGTGGTTGCCCTAAGATGGAATGTGTATTTACCTGCTGGCAAATTATTATAATAGGCAATGTTATGATTAGAGTCGGTGTACCTCCAATCATTGTCAAATCCTTCAAGCTTATAGGCGTATCTATTCAATTCTGGATTCTTGTAATTAAGAGTTGCAAAATGGATACTAAAATTATTATACTTATGCGGAATAGTGATTCGTTCTGTGAAAGAAGGCATTTGCTTAGAAATTTTGTGGGCTGTTTCTTCCTTCAGCGTAGAAAACGGAGTGTTTAACACCCTAATATCTGTAATATAAAAGAGAGTTGAATCTATATCGGTGTTAATTTGATCTGGCTTGAATCTGGATAACCCTTTGTAGCCACCAAAAAATAGTTCATTAATATGGTAAAATGATGACTTTGGTATGAAAAAATTATCCAGTAAACCATCGGCTGTTGTGTAGACCCTATAATTTGTCAACTCGGAATTGTCGTTAAAAGAGAGCCTGACTAATCCATTATTTGTACCAATCCACAGGTTGCCCTCTTGATCTTCCTGGATAGAACTAATAAGAGTTCCTAAAATAGAGAACTTTGGCGATTTATTGATAAATGAATCGGTGGCATTATCATAGAGATACAATTGTCCGCTCTCTGCTCCTGCCCATAATCGTCCGCTGTTATCATGTAGCAATGATGTAATGGTGTTAGAATTTATTTTTTTATTTTCAGAAGTGTAGTTTTTGAAGGTGAAGTTTTCGAAATTGTCAAAGTCGCCTTCAATTGAGATAATTCCATTATTGATAGTTGCTACCCATATTTTTTTGGTGTCGTCTTCAGTTATATCAATCATGCTTGATTGGTCTAAATGCTTTCCATCTATAACTATCTCATCAAACATAAACCCTTCATTATTGTTTCGCCATACTCCAAGGCCATATTGCGTGCCTATCCAGCTGTTCTGATTGCTATCAATATATATGCTTCGTATTCGGTTATCGCTTATGAAATTACAATTGCTCTCTACATATGAAGTAATAGGCTTGCCCTTTTCATATACCCACAGTCCACCACCATACGTTCCAAAAAGAATTTCACCAGAGTCTTTCTGTTTAATATCATACGTTGTGTTTTGCACCGCCTCTTTAAATTCAGGTATTTCAAACTGCGAAAAGCTTTGGTTGGCCGCTTGGTCGAACATAACAATTCCATATGTGCCTATTCCAAGCCACATGTTGTCATCATGATCAACAAAAATTGATCTGACGGAGGCAGTAGGTATTTCAGGTAGGTTAACTTCGAAAAAATCGAATTTGGATCTTTCTGTATATGTGAATAAAACGCCTCCGCCTATGCTCCCAATCCAAATATTACCTTTGATGTCGCTAACAATAGAGTTAATTTCGTTGGTAGGAAGTTTATTTGTCTCATGCGTTGTGCTGTAATTGATAAAAGTTGAAGGGTTGTCGCACTCCAAAATACTTAAACCGCTACGGGTACCAATCCAGAGGGAGTTAGTATTTATATCTTCAGAGATATCATATACAATGTCATCAGATAGGCTGGTTGGATCATTAGCATCGTGTCTAAAAGTTTTCCACTGTAGATTTTCTATGTCATATGGATTTTGAAGCAGATGTAGCCCACCTTCCCAAGATCCCACCCATATATTCTGTCTGCTGTCTTCATAAATGATATGAGCCGAATTACGCTGGTTTAATTGTGGATAAACATTAAATGTATTTGTGGAAGAAGAATAGCGGTATAGCCCGTCAGACCATGTGCCAATCCAAATTTCACCGTTACTATCCTCGATGATGGACTTTACGGGCGCATTTAGTGAAATGTTTCCAAGTCGTTGCTGACTATGGTGAGTAAATGCATTTTTTAAAGGTTCGTATCTGAACAATCCGTCGTCTAATCCTATAAGGATATCGTGATTATTAGTCACTAAGATGGATGACACTGTTTTGTTGGTTGAGTTTTGTATTTCAATAGCTTCAAATGTCCCCAATCTTTTGCTTAATCTACTTATTCCGTTGTATGTACCTATCCATAGATTGCCATCGCTGTCATCGGCTAGACAAAAGATGTTATTGTCGGGTAGATGATGGGAATTAAGCTGACTGGTGTTATATACTGTTATCTGATAACTATCGTATTTGCAAAGTCCGTTTCTTGTAGCAAACCACATAAATCCTTCACGATCTTGAAATACTTTTTGGACTTCATTTGTGGGAAAGCCATCAGTGGTGCTTAAGTTTTTGAAGTTTAGTTTTAGCAAATCTGCTTTTTGCTGCGCGTAAGCTGGGTTCACCGAGCTTAGCAGGAAAATGATAACATAAAATATAATTAATGGAATATATCTTTCAAATAGTTTTTTCATTCTTACAATTTTTACAAAAATAAGAAATACCGACTTACTTATAAAGTAAACTACCAATTAGTATTTGCAATACAGTTGCTTAGAGTTGTAAATCTTTATTAAACATATTAATTAGCTGCATGATAGCACAGTCCTCAACTTCTTTTTTTAAGGTTTAGATAACTGTAAATCATCATAATTCGACCTATTTCGGTGATAATTGGAGTTGTTTTGCAGCTTTAAGGCATAGCTTTGTTGCTTGTTTTCAACTAATCTTGTCGTTAACTAATCGACAGAAAAACTCTATTTAATCTATGTATAAACTAAAAACATGCATTTTATTTACAGTCATAAATTTGTTCTGTTTTATGACGTATGCCCAACATAATGTTAGGGGAAATATTAATGATGAATATGGTGAGGCTATCATTGGCGCCAGTATTCTGGAAAAAGGAACAACAAATGGTACAGTAACAGATGTTGATGGGCAATTTTCTCTTTCGGTTCCACTTGGAGCAACATTGCAGATCAGCTATATTGGCTATGTTACACAGGAAGTGGAAGCTACAGAGGCAACTCTGCAAATTGTGTTGCTAGAGGATTCTAAAACTCTTGATGAACTGGTTGTTGTAGGATTTGGTACTCAAAGGAAAGTAAATTTAACCGGATCAGTAGGTGTTGCCACTGCGGAAGATATTGAATCAAGGCCCGTAAATACGGTCTCTGATGCACTTCAAGGTCTAATACCTGGTCTTCAACTAACACACAATTCTGGAGATATTGAAACTAATATGTCTATTCGAATTCGTGGTACCGGCACAATAGGTGAAGGTTCTAGCGACAGCCCTTTGGTATTGATAGACGGAATGGAAGGTGATATCAATCTTCTCAACCCTGAGGATGTAGAATCCATTTCTGTTCTAAAAGATGCATCAGCATCATCTATTTATGGTTCACGAGCTGCTTTTGGAGTGGTGTTGATTACCACTAAAAAAGGACGTGAGGGTAAAACTACTATCAATTATAATAATAGTATCCGATTTTCAAGTCCAATCGGAATGCCAGAGATGATGGATTCATACACTTTTGCTAATTATTACAACCAAGGTGCACTTAATGCCGGATGGGGAGCAATTTTTACAAATGAAACCATGAAGAGAATGATGGATTTTCAGGCCGCAGGAGGTACAAGCGCTGGTGGTTTGATGACTGATGGAAATGTTTGGGGTAAACCGGCAGGAGACCCATTCACTATGGGGTATGCTAATACAGATTGGTATAATGAATTGTATCGAGACAACGCACTGTCTCAAAACCACAACTTGAGTATCAGTGGTGGTAATGATAAGCTTAACTATTATGCTTCTTTAGGATATTTAGACTATAATGGTATGCTTCGTCATGGATCTGATGGACAGAACCGTTATAACGCATCCGGAAAAATAAGTTCGCGTCTTGCCGATTGGGTAACCTTTAATTATAGCATGCGTCTGATTCGTCAAGATATGAACCGACCCACCAACTTTGGAGGAGGTTTCTACGAGAAAATTGGGCGTCAGACATGGCCAAACTTGCCCATTTATGATGAAAACGGATATTATCACAACAGTAATGCTGACACTCCAGCAATGATGCTTGCTTTGGGTGGCGTAAGACAAACACAGACCGATAGGATTTATCAACAAGCTGCTTTCATTCTTGAACCAATAAAGAACTGGCGCACCCATTTTGAATTCAACTATAGCATCAATAGTCAGGATGTACGTCAGACCAGACTCCCATACTACAACCATGATGTGAAGGGTAATGTTATTGATACTCAAGGCACTTCGAGTTTACATCAGTCGTATCGGAAAGAAAACTATATGAACTGGAATATATATTCAGATTATAATTGGTCAATAGATGAAGCGCACAACTTTAAGACGATGCTCGGATTTCAGGCAGATGAGCAGAAGCAAAGCTCCTTTTCTGCAACAGGATATGGATTACAGGCTGAAGAACTTCCAGAATTGAATCTTATCTCAGGTGTAGATGGACAAGGTGTGGAACGTGCAGCTGAGATCTCAGGTTACCGTAATCAATGGTCTACAGCAGGCTTTTTTGGTCGTGTAAATTATGATTATGAAGGTCGTTATTTGGTTGAAGCCAATTTGCGATACGATGGTTCTTCTCGCTTCCGTGAAGGTAACAGATGGACCTGGTCGCCTTCTTTTTCGTTGGGATGGAACATTGCCCATGAAGATTTTTGGGAAGGAATGGTTGATGTTGTAGGTCAACTAAAACTCCGCGGATCATATGGACTTCTGGGCAACCAGAGTACTAATGCATGGTATCCTACATATCGAACTATGACAATCAACTCGCAGGCAGGAAGCTGGCTGCAGAATGGAACTCGTCCGAATACTGCATGGGTAAATAATCTAGTTAGTACATCTCTCACTTGGGAGACAGTACGAACCTGGAACGTTGGCCTCGATTGGGGTTTGTTCAACAATCGTTTGACTGGTTCATTTGATACCTTTGTTAGATTCACCGACAATATGGTGGGTCCTGCAATGGAACTGCCAGCAACGTTGGGCCTCTCAGCACCTAGTTCTAATAATAGTGATCTAAAAACAGTAGGGAATGAGATTTCTCTTAGCTGGAGGGATAATCTTTCTAATGATTTCCGATATGGCATCACACTAAATGTACATGATGCCAGAACATTTATTCGCAGTTATCCTGGTAACACCACAAAATCAATCTGGAACTATAACAATGGACGTGAGATTGGTGAAATATGGGGATATGAAACTGTGGGTATAGCCAAATCTCAAGAGGAGATGGATGCCCATCTTGATGCGGTAGGTGGACAAACTGCACTTGGCTCTGAATGGTCTGCTGGAGACATAATGTATGCCGACCTTGATGGAAAACCAGGCATCAATGCAGGAGCAGAGACTCTGGAAGATCATGGTGACCTAAAAGTAATTGGTAATAGAACACCTCGCTACTTTTTTGGTGCTGATCTCTCAGCCAGCTATAAAGGATTTGACATACGTGCTTTCGTTCAGGGAGTAGCAAAACGTGACTATTTTACTGGCAGTCCAATATTTTGGGGCGTAACTAGCAACCAGTGGTGGTCGGCAGCTCTTGGTGAACATAAAAACTATTTCCGCCTAAATGATATTGGTCTGGATGGAAGAGTGATACCAGCCAATACAGACTCTTACTTTGCACGCCCTGTATTTGGTACTAATAAGAATCAGCAGACACAGACAAGATTTTTGCAGGATGCTTCTTATATACGTTTGAAAAACTTACAACTTGGTTACACTATACCGAGACATCTTACTGAAAAAGTGGGTTCTTCAAACTGCCGCTTGTTTGTTTCGATTGACAACCTTCTAACAGGCACGAGCCTGCTTAAGGTATTTGATCCGGAAACTCTAGATGGAGGATATGAAAGTTATGGAAACTCTTATCCGTTATCACGTACGTTCTCCTTTGGGATTTCAGCTTCATTCTAAAAACCCTAAAATTTAAACAAATGAAACTATTAAATTATAAATTTCTGTATAACATTATTTTGATATCAGTTCTTTCTGCCAGTATCGTCTCGTGTGATGACTTCTTGGATAAAGAGCCTATGTCGAACATATCTCCTGAGAAGTATTATTCTTCTTCTTCGCAATTAGAAGCCATTTTGATGGATCTTTATCCTAATATTCTTTCCAGTCATTCCAATTGGAGTTATGGAATTTACGGAGAAGACAACAGTACGGACAACCAAATTGGTGTTACTGCACACAACCGTTATACTACAGATAGATGGTTAGTGCCTAATAGTGAATCTAACAATTGGTCATTCAATCGCATATACCACGTGAATTTTTATCTTACTCAGACATTGGAGAAGTACGGTGAAAATATAGATGGCTCGGAGTCGATAATCAGTGGCAACACCGAAAATGTAAAACACTACATTGGTGAAATGTATTTTTTACGTGCGTTTGAATATTTCAAGAAACTACAACTGTTTGGTGATTTCCCAATCATTACTGAGCCTCTACCTGATGATATGCAGGTGCTCTCAGAAGCCAGTAAGCGCTCCCCCCGTAACGAGGTGGCTCGCTTTATTCTAGATGATTTGGATAAAGCTATCCTCTACATGAGTGATATGGATTTGAATACCACACGTATTAATAAAGATGTAGCCATGTTGTTTAAGTCAAGGGTTGCTCTTTTTGAAGGTACCTGGTTGAAAAACTTCAAAGGAACAGCTTTTGTTCCGGGTGGACAAGGTTGGCCAGGCGCAGAACAACATTCTAACTACAGCTATCCAGGTGGAAGTATAGATAATGAAGTTACTTGGTTTTTGAATCAAGCAGCTGACGCAGCCAAAATTGTGGGTGACAAGTATAAAAATTCTCTAACGCCCAATACAGGATCTTTACAACAATCGGAAGAAGATGCAGCTAATCCTTATTTTAATATGTTTGCTGATGAGGACTTGTCTATTTATCCAGAGGTAATGCTATGGCGCCAGTATGCTCGTGGATTGGTAACTCATAATGTTAATGCGGCAGCAGGTAGAGGTAACTATCGTATAGGACTGACAAGAGGGTATGTACAGAATTTCCTAATGGCAGATGGAACTCCGGTTTATACAAATGGTTCATATAAAGATGGTAACAATTATTACATGGGTGACCAAACTATTGCAGATGTACGAACTAATCGTGACACTCGTCTGTCGTTGTTCCTTAAGGAACCTGGGCAGAAAAACATCCTCTTTGAACTCGATAACCCAGAGGGGACTGAAGCTGTAATGAATGAGCCTTACCCAGCCATTACACTGGGGGATACTGAGCGTGGATATGCCACTGGTTATGCACTACGAAAAGGAGGTTCCTTTAATAGGAAACATTATGCCAATGGTGGTGGATATACTGCTTCTATAGCATTTAGATCAGTGGAAGCACTACTGAACTATATTGAAGCTAGTTATCTTCTTAAAAGTAGTGTGGATGCAACTGCTACTGAGTACTGGAGCTTAATACGCGAAAGAGCTGGTGTGGACGTTGACTTCAACAAGACTATTTCTTTAACTGATATGACAAAAGAGGCCGAAAACGACTGGGGGGCTTTTACAGCAGGAGCAGTTATTTCAGACCCCATCTTATATAATATTCGTCGCGAACGTCGTAGTGAGCTACTGGCTGAAGGATTCCGATATATGGATCTCCGTCGCTGGCGTTCAATGGATCAACTCGTTAATCAACCTTTTCACATGGAGGGATTCCATTTATGGAATACTCCTATGCAGGATTGGTATAATCAAGACGACTTGGTTTATAACGAAGGTACAAATTCAACTGTTTCAGCTCCTGAAAAAAGTGAATATCTTCGTCCTTTTGAACGTTATTCTGGTCAGGCGGGCTACAACGGGTGTACTTGGAGAATGGCACACTATCTGGAACCGATAATGATCAAGCAGTTCTTACTGACCTCTCCAAATGGGAATGATCCAACACAGTCTACCATTTACCAAAATCCATTTTGGCCATTGGAGGCAGGTGTTCCAGCTAATAATTAATAATTAATCAAATATTAAAAATCGAGTAGAAGCTAATGAACTCTTTCTACTCGATTTTTCAACATTTATATTTACTTTTCGTTTAATTTAAGCTATATTTTAATATCTTTGAATTATTTGAAATTGATGTTAAACGTTGATTAGGTGCTATTAAAATTTTAGAATAATGAATCTTAAAAATTATCTCCTTATATTCCTCATACACTTGATATTAATGAGTTGTGGGCTGCCTGTGTCGGTAAATGGCCAGAACAAATATACATCCTTTACTCCAGGTGAGATATGGGAGGATAATCAGGGTGTTCACATAAACGCGCACGGAGGTGGTATTGTATATCACAAAGGAGTCTATTACTGGTTTGGCGAGCATAAAGGTCAGCGCTCTAACGCTGCTTTAGTTGGTGTAACTTGTTATTCTTCCACCGATTTATATAATTGGAAAAATGAGGGGGTTGCTTTAACCGTGAGTGATGATGAAGAGAGTCCTATTGTCAAAGGGAGCACCATCGAGCGTCCAAAGGTTATATACAATGCTAAAACAGGGAAATTTGTAATGTATTTTCATTTGGAACTTAAAGGGAAAGGATATGAAGCAGCCAATGTTGCGGTTGCGGTAAGTGATGATGTAGTTGGTCCGTATCAACTGGTTAAAAATAGTAGGGTAAATGCAGGTAAGTGGCCTTTGAATATGACAGATGAGCAACGGAATTCTACAGTGAACTCAGCCGACTTCGATAAATGGTGGACTCCCCAGTGGATGGAAGCTTTGAAAGAAGGTTTGTTTATACGTCGTGATTTTGAAGAGGGGCAAATGTCTAGGGACATGACCCTGTTTGTTGACGATGACAACAAAGCATACCACATTTATTCATCTGAAGAAAACCTCACACTACATATTGCGGAACTGACAGATGATTTTCTTGATTATACTGGGATTTACGTGCGTGTGGAGCCAGGTGGTCATAACGAAGCACCGGCTATATTTAAAAAAGAGGGACGCTACTTTATGATTACTTCGGGTTGCACTGGATGGGATCCAAATGCCGCTAGGTTGCTAACTGCAGATCACATAATGGGCCCTTGGACATTGCATCCCAATCCGGCGCGTGGAGAAGATGCAGAACTTACATTTCACTCGCAAAGCACCTTTATTATTCCTGTGCAGGGGAAAAAAGATGCTTTTATATTTATGGCTGATCGATGGAGACCAAAAACCCCCATTGATGGTAGGTATATATGGCTTCCGATACTTTTTGAAGATGGATTGCCAGTTCTTAAATGGTTTGATGAATGGGATCTTAGCATTTTTAATTAAATCTTTTTTGAAACATAAAATAACTATTAATATAATTCAAATAAATAATCGCATGCGGATAAATTTACTATTAATCGCTATTATACTACTTACAGGGATTGCACCGTCACTGAGTGCACAGGTATCCTTTGGCAAGTCGGAAAAAATAAATGAAAATTGGAAGTTTATACTTAATGATCAGGAAGATGGTCAGGCAGTTGCACATAACGACTCGCGTTGGCAGCAGGTAGCACTACCTCATGATTGGAGTGTGAAAGGGCAATTGAGCCCCACGCTTGCTAGTTGTACAGGATACTTGCCCGGAGGGATTGGTTGGTATCGTAAAACAATAGATATTCCTGCAGACAAACAAGGACAAAAGGTGTATCTATATTTTGAAGGTGTTTATAATCGTAGCGAAGTGTTCCTTAATGGTGAGTCGCTAGGTAAGCGCCCGAATGGATATATCTCATTTATGTACGATGCAACACCTCATCTTAAATATGGAGAAGAGAACGTGATTGCTGTGCGTGTTGATCATAGTCAATCTGCCGACTCTCGATGGTACACTGGTTCGGGTATTTACCGTGATGTGTGGTTGGTATACGCCAACCCAGTTCATATTGCCCAATGGGGTGTATATGCTTATCCAGAAGAGATTAAGAATGGGTACAAGCTAAATGTGGAGGTTGATATTCAAAACGAAGAGGAGAGTAATGTATCTCTAACAATTTTGAATGAGCTCTTCTCTCCAGAAGGAAAACTTGTGGCTAAAGAATCTAAAAAGATTGTTGCTGAGGCCGGAAAAGAGAATAAACTCACAACTTCATTAAAAGTAAATAAGCCGTCACTCTGGTCTTTAGATAATCCTAATCTATATGAGTTGAAAACGACAGTACTTAAAGGTAAGGTTGTAACAGATCAGACAACTACACGCACAGGATTTAGATCTTATACGTTCGATCCCAACAAAGGATTTGCATTGAATGGAGAGTGGATGAAAGTAAAAGGAGTGTGTATACATCATGATGCTGGCGTACTTGGAGCAGCTGTTCCACACGATGTTTGGAAAAGACGCTTGCAAACACTGAAAGATATAGGTGTAAATGCCATACGAACAAGTCACAACCCACAAGCTACAGATCTTTATAATTTATGTGATGAGATGGGGATATTGGTACTTAATGAGATGTATGATGAGTGGGTATTCCCAAAACGTAAATGGCTAGAAGGCTGGAATTTTGGTACTCCGGGTTTTGAGGGATCATACGATATATTCAAAGAGTGGAGTGAGATAGATCTGGCCGATTTTGTACGTCGCGACCGTAATCATATCTCTGTATTTGCTTGGAGTATAGGTAATGAGGTGGATTATCCTAATGATCCTTATTCGCATCCTGTACTTGGAGGCGAGAAAGCCGGATTCACACAAGCTTCATATGGTGGATATAACCCCGACGCTCCAGATGCTATGGAGTTGGGCGATATAGCCAAACGCTTGGTTAAAGTGGTGAAAACATTCGACAATGCGCGTCCTGTGACAGCTGGATTAGCGGGTGTGGCAATGTCAAATGAAACGGAATACCCGGGTGCATTAGATATTGCAGGGTATAATTACACCGAAGATATGTACGACCGTGACCATGAGAGGTATCCAAATAGGATAATCTATGGTAGTGAAAACAGGCACGATATGGCTGCATGGAAATCTACACGGGATAATGAGTTTGTTTTTGGCCAATTTTTATGGACAGGGATAGATTATCTTGGCGAATCGGGCAGATGGCCTACTAGAGGATTTTATTCTGGCTTATTAGACTTTGGGGGGTTTAAGAAACCGAGAGGATATTTTAGACAGTCGTTATGGTCCGACACACCTATGGCATACCTTGGAACTTACCCCACTCCGGGCAGAGGCGCACGTAGCCAGTCGAGAGACGTATTGTCGCAAACCGAAACAGCTAATGAATCCAACTATGTAGAAAGAGTACCTTCAATGGACGCATGGTCTATATGGAATTACGAAGAGTCTCAATCTATTAGGGTGGTATGTTATACTAACGCAGATAAGGCAAAGCTATTGCTGAATGGAACAGAGGTGGGTGAGACAAAAGAGTATGATGATAATACTGGAATAATCTTTTGGGATATTCCTTACAGTGCTGGAAAACTGGAAGTAATTGGTATGGACAAAGATAATAATCCGGTTTCAGGTTATACAATTCAAACTTCTAAACGTCCTCACGCACTAAGAGTTATTCAAGCTGATAGACAAATTGATAAAGAGAGTGGATTGGCACATATAGTGTTGCAGGTGGTAGACGAAAACGGAGTTCCTGTAATGCATTCGGATGACGAGGTAACTTGCCATATTTCTGGACCTGCGAAGCTTCTTGGCTTAGAGGCAAGCAATAATACTGATATGAGCGATTATACAGATAATAAACATCGTGTATTCCACGGGCGTATATTGGCCTATGTGCAAGCGACCGGCGAAGAGGGAGAGATTAAAATTGATTTTACTTCACCTTGGTTAGAACCAGTTGAGGTTAAGTTAATTGCTGAATAACAATGAGACCTGAACTCCTGGACTTGCTTATATGCCCAACTATTGCTCACCGCTAAACAGGCAAAATGAAGAAATTAATCATATTGTGGATTGGGTTTATTTTAATATTGCTGAATGTTAATGCTAGCAATATTCTATATATAGAGGGGGATAATAATCGATCTATAGGAATACAGGTTAATACTATAACTGAAAAGGGTGCGTGGTGTTGCTTTGCCGACCCACGTGTCCTTAATTGTTTAGTTATTCTGACATGTTTTTTATATAAGGTAAAGATTGCAAATTGTTGAATTTATAAAAGTGTTCTGCATTTGAGCGTAAGAATTTATATTTATCTTCTTCAGTAAGTTGGTCTGATTTTACTATAAAGTCGTACGACATTTTGTATGTTATCGCAGTAATAGTCCTTGGATAATCAGATCCCCACATGAGTTTTTTTATACCTACAAGCGAGGCTGCTTCTTTAATTGCTTTTATAGCACCTTTGAAAGGGTAGAACTCATCATTGAAAAGCCATGTAATACCTCCCGATTCAATCATTACATTTTTATTCTGAGATAGTTTAATCTGCTCCTGCCATCCTTTTCGTGTAACCATACCAAAATGGCCAATTGCAATCTTAAGGTTAGGGAATTCACTTATAATTTCCTTCATTTCGCCCACTTGCATATCACCATCTGCCAGATCAATAGAAAGAATAACATCATGCTGCTCCATAAACTTAAACACACGCATCAAACTGTCATTAGTCAGATACACTCTCCAATCAGGTAATATAAATCTGTTTGCGGGTAATTTCAATGCTTTAAAGCCTTGGTTTATTAGTTGCTCAGCATGTTCTTCATATCCCTTATTTCTCACATCAATCATTCCGCAACAAAAGAACCTGTCAGGAAATCTTTGTTGCACTTCCCAAAGATACTTATTCTGTAACCCGTCAATATATTCCTGTGTAATAACTGCAGCGCCCACCTGAGCGTAATCCATATTCGACAAAAACACCTCAGCACTATTTACACCATCAATCATAAAAGGTGGCAGCATCTGTCTTACATCACCCATAAATAGAGATTTGCCATTCTCTATTGTCTTTATTTGTTTTCCCTCTACAAGAGTATCTTGTTTTAACCACAGATGTGCATGTGCGTCTATAATTGAGTAATCCATAATCAGTTAATTTTAAAATTCAATAAAGATTCTGAAAACATTTCCACTGTTATTCGACCAATATTCTAGTGCTTCTTTCGCTTTTTCGGGTTTGTATATAGCGGTTACAAATTCATCGGGTATACCGTTTCGCTTCACATAATCAATTACAGCTCTAAAGTCTTCTGGTAATGCATTGCGCGAACCTCTTATATCCAACTCCTTAGATACGAAGTATTTTGTTTCAAAGGAAACCTCACTCTTTGCATAACCAATATAAACCACCCTCCCTGTGAATGCAACTTCATCAATTGCAGTGCGGTATGTTGTGGGTGCTCCCACAGCCTCAATTACAACATCTGGTCCCATTCCGTTAGTTATCTCATCCAAATTGGAGTGTAGGCTCTCTGAACTGGAGTTAATGCCGTGTAGAGCTCCCAGCGACTTTGCCAACTGTAGTTTCTTGTCATCTACATCAACTGCAATCACACTCGCACCTCGCAGTACTGCACGAATCACAGCGCCTATACCAATCATTCCGGAACCAATTACCATCACAACATCAGTATCGGTTACATTAGCTCTTGCAACAGCATGAAAACCAACACTAAGCGGTTCTATAAGAGTTAAGTCCCTCTCAGATATCTCATCATTTATAATCACCTTCTGCCACGGTACAATAATATACTCACTCATTGCACCATCTCGCTGAACCCCAAGAGTCTCATTAAATCTGCACGCGTTGGGTTTGCTATTTCTGCACGACGAACAGCGCTGGCAATTAGTATATGGGTTTACAGTGCAACGTGCACTAATCTTAACACTCTCTGGCACTTCTTCTCCTATATCCTCTATAACAGCACTAATTTCATGACCAGGAATAACCGGAAGCTTCACCATCGGATTCTTGCCAAGAAAAGTATTTAGATCGGATCCACAAAAGCCAACGTATTTTATCTTCAATAAAACCTCACCCCTGCTTGGTTTGGGAATGGATTTCTCAACAACCTCTATTTCACCTACAGCTGATATATTTATTGCTTTCATCTTTCTTTTATTTTGTATGTTTTTCGCAAGATATTAACTATTTAACCATGTATCCCTAAAGCGAGGTTTTAATATATCCATTACCTCCTTAAGCAACTCTTCATTAATCGGCTCAGACGCCCATTTTAAATTTTTAAGTACCGAAGATGCTCTTGTAGTACTAAACAGTGTAGTTGCAATTCTTTCATTAGAAACCGAATATTGTATTGCCAACTTTTCAATGCTCTCACCTTTGTTCTTGCAATGATTTGCCGCCTTAGCAGCTAACTTCTTCAACTGATCTGGAGCCGGATGCCAGTCAGGTGCTCCTCTCTCAGTAAGTAAACCCATTGAGAATGGAGAGGCATTAATTACCCCAACACTATTACTTTCAAAATAATCGAGATAATCAGCAAGTGAATCATCATTTAGTGTGTAATGACAAAAAGAGAGTATACTATCCACAGTGCCTGGAGGTACATTGTCAATAACATATACGAAATGGCGCAATGTTAAATTTGTAATCCCCACATGTTTCACTATACCTTTGTTCTTAAGATCAACTAAAGCAGGCAATGTTTCTTCGCATATTTTGTCTAAATCAGCAAATTCTATATCATGTATATTAATCAGATCGATATAATCAACATTCAACCGCTCCATGCTCTCGTATACGCTCTCAATAGATCTTTTGGCGCTATAATCCCATAAGTTGACCCCATCTTTTCCATACCTCCCTACTTTTGTAGATAGATAATACCGATCTCTATCAATTTCTTTAAAAGCCTTGCCCAATACACATTCCGCTTTTAGGTGACCATAATATGGTGAAACATCAATGAAATTAATACCATTATCTACAGCAGCATGTACTGCTTCAATTCCTTCTTCTTCTCTAAGTGAATGAAATACGCCTCCCAGCGACGAAGCACCGAAGCTTAACGGGGAAATCTTCATTTGTGTGTTTCCTAATTTTCTATATTTCATTAGTTAAATGATTTCTGAATAAATGCTACATGTGCAAAAATAGTAAAAGATATTATTGAATGCCTCATTAACTAACCAAAAAAAAACGTCTCCAAATTGGAAACGTTTTTTTTAAATCATTGTTAATTTTCTTAAATCCACCTCATATAGGCAAAATCCATTCTATGTGGAAGATCTGGATTCTTAGGATATATCCTCAGTCCATATTGATGAACACCCGGATCGTTTAGAAGTTTGTTTGTTTCAAAATACTGAAGAGACCCTTCTGTTTTTACAAGATCAAACTCATAAGACTCTACAAATTGAGGTGTAGCGTTAATATTATCATGATCAACTACAACACACTCAACCGCTAAATCGCATGCTAAGTCCTTCCTATCAATAACAACAGTGGCGTAAACCTTGTTGCTGCCATTGTTAATATTAATATCATGATTTGAATTGAAATCTACTTTAATAACTTCAAATGAATTCCAATTTGCAGCAGTTGCCTCTTTCCACTCTACAATCTCTTTAGCTTTAGCATAATTATTATCATTCAATAATTTTGAACGCTTAGCTAGTTTATTGTAAAAACGGTCGAAATAATCGTCCATCATTCTCTTGGTTGTACACCATGGAGCAATAATGGCCATTGACTTCTTGATATATTGAACCCACTCATAAGAAAAACCATTGCTATTTCTTGCATAGTACAGAGGTATAATCTCATTTTCTAACATAGAATATATGGTGGTAGCATCAAGTTCATCCTGATACTCCTGATTATCATATGTTCTTTTATCTGTTAAAGCCCATCCAGCGCCTTCTTTGTACCCTTCGTACCACCAGCCATCTAATACTGAAAAGTTTAACACACCATTCATTTCAGCTTTTTCTCCCGATGTGCCTGATGCTTCCTGAGCACGTGTAGGTGTGTTTAGCCAAATATCTACTCCAGATATTAGGCGTTTGGCCAGTCGCATATCATAATTTTCTAGAAATATAATTTTACCCAAGAACTCGGGACGACGAGAGATTTCCACTATCTGTTTAATCAGACTTTGTCCTCCACCATCTGCTGGGTGAGCCTTGCCGGCGAATATAAACTGAACCGGGTGTTTTGGATTATTTACAATTCTTGCCAATCGGTCTAGATCTGTAAAGAGCAAATGTGCACGTTTGTAAGTAGCAAACCTTCTTGAGAAACCTATTAGTAGAGCATTAGGATTCACTTCCTCAAGCAAATTCATTATTCTCGATGGTTCAGCTTGATTTTTCAGCCATCCCTCTTTAAATTCAGTTTGAATATAATCTACAAGCTTTTGCTTTAGGTGAGACCGAAGTGCCCATACTTCATCGTCGCTTACATTGTAAATATTATTCCACAGGTCTGAATTAGACTGATCATCAAAAAAGTTTTCTCCAAAATGTTTTTCATACAACGCTTTAACTGATGAAGTTGCCCATGTAGGGAGGTGAATGCCATTTGTTACGTAACTAACATGCAATTCTTCTGGGAAATAACCTTTCCATACCGGTTGAAACATTTTCTGTGATACAGTGCCATGCAACTTACTTACACCGTTTACCTCTTGAGCAGTATTTAATGCAAATACACTCATAGAGAATTTCTCATTTGTGCCTGGATTTGCACGACCCATATCCATAAACTGTTGCCATGGAATACCTAATTTCTCAACTATGGGAGTAAGGTATTTCGCCATGAGCGATTCATCGAAATAGTCATGACCTGCAGGAACTGGTGTGTGAACTGTATAAAGAGATGAAGCACGCACTAATTCGAGTGCTACGTTAAATGGTAATTCTACTTCGCTAACATAATCTAACAGACGCTGAACATTAATAAATGCAGCGTGTCCTTCGTTCATGTGGTAAACATCTTTTTTGATGCCAAGCTTTTTAAGAAGTAGTATGCCGCCAACGCCAAGCATGTATTCTTGTTTCATTCTATTTTCCCAATCGCCACCATAAAGTTGATGAGTTATGTAGCGATCGTACTCACTATTCTGCTCAATATCGGTGTCCATCAAATAAAGATTGATTCGACCAACAGCAACTTTCCATATATTTGAATAAACAGACCTGTCGTGAAATGGAACTTCAAGTATCATTGGAGACCCATCGTCATTCTTTACTTGTGTTATTGGAAGATTGCCAAAGTTTTGAGCTTCATAACTGGCTATCTGTTGACCGTCAATAGATAAAGATTGAGTGAAGTATCCATAACGGTATAGGAACCCCACGGCAGTCATGTCAACTCTGCTATCACTGGCTTCTTTTAAGTAATCACCTGCTAATACACCCAAACCTCCAGAGTATATTTTTAATACATGTGATAAGCCATATTCCATACTAAAGTATGCAATGCTTGGACGATCCTTGTCGTATGGCTCGTTCATATAGTTTTTGAACTTTTCGTACACATTTTGTATACGAGTCATAAGCTCAAGATCCTTTACAACTTTCTCCCTAACATCTGATTTGAGATTTTGCAACATCACAATGGGGTTTTTTTCTCCCTGTTCCCATTCTTCTGGGTCTAATTTTTCCAAAATAGCTTTAACCTCTTCGTTCCACACCCACCAAAGATTATGTGAAATTTCTTCTAAAGGCTGAAGTTCTGTAGGAAGTACTGCGTGTACATTAATATCTCTCCAAACTGGGTTATTTGAATAACTCGATTTAATTATCATTACTGTTCGTTTAAATTAATTTTTTTTAATTGTAGTAGATAACTCTCTAAACAATAAAACAATAAACGTGACAAATATAACGTTTTTAATCCGACTTTAGTTTATAGGGGTTAGATAATCTAACAAATGAGTTATGCAATGCTTTGCCATAAGCTTCTCTATAATACTTAATAAAATGTGCCCAGTCGGCTTTATCTGACAACTCAGCTGCTCTTTCTTTTAATATTGATATCTGATCGGAACTCTTTAATGAGAAATCGAATATTAAAGATGCCAACTCTTCAACCACCTCATTATAATTAAAATCATTTCGATTTATTACTTCTATGCCATCATCTAATCCCGATTTGTAATCCCCTTCTTTTCGTGCCCATGTGCCGAAACCCGAGAGGGAAGTAGTAATGGTGGGAATAGCAAAAGCTACACTTTCGTGAGGAGTATAGCCCCAAGGCTCGTAATATGATGGAAAAACAGACATGTCGAGTCCAATCAAAAGGTCATAATAGTCCAAATTAAATATACCATCATCTCCATTTAGATAAGAAGGAACAAATATAATCTTAACCCTATCTTTTGGTTGGTTTTGAAGCCCGGCATGTCTTACATGGTTTACAACTCTGTCATGCTCAGGTTCAAACAACTGATGTGTTACAAACGGGTATGTTTCTGCATATCCCTTATCTTCTAAATCTAAAAGATCGTTTGAATTATTTTTTGAAAGTAATTGCTGTATATCTTTCCTTGGACCCTTAATCCAAGCTGGAACCATAATAAAGGCGATGATATCTTTTGTAAGCTCGGTTAAGTTTAGAAGATGTTTCATCGAATCTATGAATACATCAATACCTTTGTTTTTATATTCATATCTTCCACTTATACCCACTAACAAAGCATCTTGATGGACAGTGTGTCCAATTATCTTTTCAGCTATCTTCAATAAAGCTTTTCGTGCTTTGTTATGTGCTCTTTTATATTTTAATCCTTTAGGGATAAAGTCTTTCTCAAATCCATTTGGTGTTACTACGTCGGGTCGTCTTTGAAGAAGTTGAGCACTTTCTTCTGCTGTAATATGGCTAACTGTTGTAAAACAATCTACGTTTCTTGCTGTAACCGTTTCTATTGAGTGTTTGGCTGAAACATTTAATTGACGTGCCATTTGATCACCATTATATTCATGTAAATTACTGTATAATGGTAGATTATTGCCAGCAATAGAGCGTCCAATAGTGGTTGCATGTGTGGTAAACATAGTTGCAATCTTGGGTACAAATTTCTTTATGTATAGTGCCCCTGCTCCAAGCATCCATTCGTTAAAGTGTGCAATTACATCGTAAGATTCTAAATGATGAAAACGATAAAAACTCTCTATCAACAAACCTGTTGCATAAGCAAACATTGTCGACTCCTGATAATCACCATAAGAGTCAATGGAATCCACTTCGAAATCTTGCCACATCTTAGCATATAACTCGTTATGTTTGTCCATGAATTGCTCGAACTTAATCAAAAACACTATTGGCTCTCCAGGTACATCCCATCTCCCTGCTCTAATATGTAGTTGCTGAGCTTGTAATGCATGATTTATCCACTCCGGATATAAATCTTTATCTTCCTTAAACCAAGGACTCTCTTTTTCTACCCATATGTCGGGGCCCACGAAAAATATCTGATCTTTATGTACTTTCTGTAATGAGTTAGCTCGTGTAGAAAGTACGGTGTAAATACCACCAACTTTATTGCAAACCTCCCAGCTGCTTTCAAAAATATAATCGGGTGTATACTTTGCCTCTATTTGCATAATAATATAATTCTAATGTCAATGCATCAAAGATAATAAAAAAATAAGCTAACTTTGTATATTCAATAAATGGTTAAAGCAATAGAAATTAAAGAACTTCTTGAGAGGGTTGAGAAAAACTCCGATATAACAGCAGTAGATTCTTTACTAAAGGAAGTAGATATTTTATCAGTAAAGGGTTTGCAGGGTTCTTCACGTTCTTTATTAGCCACTTCGTTAATAAAAAAGAGTCCACAAACCTATTTATATATATTAAATGATGCCGAATCTGCGGGATATTTCTACCATGATATTACCCAGATTATTGGATCACAAGATGTGTTGTTTTTTCCCTCGGCATATAAAAGAGCAGCAAAATATGGTCAGCTAGATGCTGCAAATGAGGTGTTAAGAACTACTGTGTTAAGTCGTCTTCAAGAAAATAGCACTCCACTTATTATTGTGAGTTACCCCGATGCATTGATCGAAAAAACTGTCTCCAGCGAACATTTAAAAGAGCATACATTAACTGTGTCAGTGGGTGAGCAAATAGACTCTTCATTTGTAAGTGAGGTTCTCGATGATTATGGTTTTAAGTATGTAGATTATGTATACGAACCTGGTCAGTATGCTCAACGTGGCAGTATTCTAGATCTATTCTCTTACTCATCAGAATTCCCTTATCGTATCGACTTCTTTGGAGATGAGGTGGAGTCGATTCGAAACTTCGATATGGAATCACAGCTCTCAATTGAGAAGTTTAATGATATAAGAATTGTGCCTGAGCTATCTAAAGGTAGTTCAAAAAACTCATCTCTTTTTTCATCTCTTCCCAACAATACTATTTTAGGAATAGAGGATATGCGATGGATATTAAGTCGTATTGAGTCTTTAAGTGAAGATGAACTTCATATAGATATTGATCGTGAAAATGTAGAGTATGTAAAGGCAGACTTCATATCGCGTGAGGAGTTCTCTGTTGCCCTGAGTAAATTTACTCAATTAAGATTTGATGCTAAGTTTATTGATACCCCCAATGCAGTAGTAAATTTTAAAACTTCACCTCAACCCCTCTACCACAAGAATTTTGATTTACTATCCGATTCCCTCCATCAGTTTATGGATGAAGGATATACAATTTATATACTTAGCGATAGCGAAAAACAACAGAAACGACTATTTCATATCTTTGAAGACAGAAACGACTCTATTCCATTTATACCTGTCAATAAAACTCTGCACGAGGGGTTTTCAGATGCTACAACAAAAATTTGCTGTTTCACCGATCATCAAATTTTTGATAGATTTCATAAATACAACCTTAAATCTGACAAAGCACGTTCAGGCAAAGTTGCACTAACTCTAAAGGAATTAAATCAACTTCAGACAGGCGATTATGTTGTGCATATGGATCACGGAATTGGTAAGTTCTCAGGACTTGTGAGATTGCCAATTGGTGATAAGGTTCAGGAAGTGATTAAGCTTACATATCATAATAATGATGCAGTTTTTGTATCTATTCATGCTCTGCATAAAGTTTCTAAGTATAAAGGCAAAGAGGGGGAGTCGCCAAAGTTAAACAAACTGGGATCTGGTGCTTGGGAACGTGTTAAAGCGAAAACTAAATCTAAGATAAAGGATATTGCTCGTGATTTGATTAAACTTTATGCCGAGAGGCAACAAGAGAAAGGATTTGCATATTCAAGCGATACTTACCTTCAGACCGAGTTGGAGGCATCTTTTATGTATGAAGATACTCCTGATCAGGTAAAAGCTACTCGCGATATTAAATTAGATATGCAGAGTGAGCAACCAATGGATAGGCTTGTATGTGGTGATGTAGGATTTGGAAAAACAGAGATTGCTATTAGGGCCGCATTTAAAGCAGCCACAGATGGAAAACAAACAGCTGTACTTGTGCCTACAACAGTATTGGCTACTCAACACTACCATACTTTTAGTGGCAGACTAGATAACTTCCCGGTAAGAGTTGATTATATAAGCAGGGTTAGAACATCAAAGGAGCAAAAGGAAATACTAGAAGATTTGCAAGATGGTAAGATAGATATTCTTATAGGCACCCATCGTATAGTAAGCAAAGATGTTAAGTTTAAAGATTTGGGACTACTTATAATAGATGAGGAGCAGAAATTTGGTGTATCTACCAAGGAAAAATTAAAACAGATGAAGATAAATGTAGATACGCTAACTATGACTGCAACGCCCATACCACGTACTTTGCAATTTTCTCTTATGGGTTCGCGTGACTTGTCAATCATCAACACACCTCCCCCTAATCGTTATCCAATACAGACCGAAGTTCACACGTTTGATTTGGATATTATCCGTGATGCCATCAATTTTGAAATAAGTAGAAATGGTCAGGCTTTTATAGTTAATAACAGAATTCAGAATATTTACGAGATGGAATCTCTGTTACGGAGAGAGATACCCGGTATTAAGGTTGCAGTAGGCCATGGACAGATGGATGCAAAGAAGCTGGAAGGTGTGATAAATGATTTTATGAATCATGATCAAGATGTGCTAATTGCTACAACAATAATTGAGTCGGGCATAGACATGCCGAATGTAAATACAATTATTGTAATTGATGCTCAGAATTTTGGATTAAGCGATTTGCATCAATTGCGATGTAGGGTGGGGAGAAGTAACAGAAAAGCCTTTTGCTACCTTTTGGCTCCTCCTCTTTATACGCTTAGCACAGATTCAAGAAGAAGACTACAGGCAATAGAAAGTTTTGCAGAACTGGGTAGCGGTCTTAATATTGCTATGCACGATTTAGATATTCGCGGAGCTGGTAATTTATTGGGTGCCGAGCAGAGCGGATTTATAGCAGATTTGGGCTATGAGACTTACAGAAAAATTCTTATTGAAGCTGTGCAAGAGTTAAGGAAAGATGAGTTTTCAGATCTATATAAAGAAGAACTGACATCAAAAAGCGAAACTGAGGAATTTGTAGATGATGTACATGTGGAAAGCGACTTGGAGCTTATGTTTCCGGTGATGTATATTCCAAATGATGCAGAAAGGGTAGCAATTTATCGTGAGCTCGATGAAATGGAGACCGAAACTGAAATTTTAAATTTCACAAATCGCATAGAAGATCGTTTTGGTAAGATTCCCAATCAAGCTAAAGAGTTGATTAGAATTGTAAGATTAAGGCGATTAGCTAAACCTCTAGGAATAGAAAAGGTAGTTCTGAGAAACGGTCAAATGTCGCTAAATCTTATATCAGATACGGACTCTCTATATTATATGTCTTCAGCTTTTGATAGGTTATTGAATTATGTTCAATCTAATCCGCGCAATTGTAAATTACGAGAAGTAGGTCATAAACGTTCACTTGTAATCAAAAATGTAGATACAGTAGAAACTGCAGTCGCTTTGCTGCAATCAATTTAACAGCTTGCTATAATCTGGTTAAAAGTGAATTGTAGTCTGCTATTTTAATCTGTAAAGAGTTGTTATATAACGTAATCGAAGGGACTATTAAAATCTTTAGCAGTACGAATTTTCACATCTACTGAGTTGTAAACCCTAGAGTAAGGTATAATGCTTTTAGTGAGCCATGCTCCTCCTCCAATTATAGAATCGTGCCCAACTATAGTCTTGCCTCCCAATATAGTAGCATTAGCATAAATAACCACATTATCCTCAACTGTTGGATGTCTTTTCACATCAGATAACTTTTTCTCTACATATAGTGCACCTAAAGTAACCCCCTGATATATTTTAACATTATCACCAATCTCACAAGTTTCACCAATTACTATCCCTGTACCATGATCCATGAAAAGGTTTTTTCCTATTTTGGCAGCTGGGTGAATATCTATGCCTACTTTTGAATGAGCATATTCAGAGAAGTGTCTGGCAATAAGAGGTTTGCCTAGTTTATGTAGTAAATGTGCCAATCTATGAATACTTAATGCAAAAAAACCAGGGTAGGTAAGTATTACCTCTTCAATAGATTTAGCTGCCGGGTCAGAAGCAACATAACATTGTGCATCTTTAAATAGTCTATGTCGTATTTTAGGCAAACTTTCCATAAATCCTTCTACAACTCTGTCGGCCGTAGGCTTATCGGTTCGTTGGGTAACATTCTTATGTAGTTTTTTTAATGCTTCATACAGTTCTTTGCTAACACTGGTAGAACCATCGCACTCACAAACAGGAAACATAGATGTGTATATTGCCTCAACAGCCTCCTCTAGTTCGCATTTATTAATTGGGATATCAACCGGTTCTGGTTTAAATTGATTAATAAGCTCAATTGTTCTATCTGTCATATTTTTTTTTTCTTTTTCAAAAGTGTAAATTATGTCACACTTTTAATTCTTTCTATAAGTTCATTTCCTAATCTCTTCTTTTCCTCAATGTGCTTAAGAGTGGTTATCACAAATTGGTTGTTGTCGAAAGCACCCCTTACATACTCAAAATCCATTGCTCTGTCTTGTATATTGCCATCGGCGCCAAAGCCAGTTTTAAAAGATAAAGAGAACTCTTTTTTTGCATCTTGATATATTAATTCATCTAAACCAATAACCGATTCTTTCCATTTTTCCACAATATTGATAATATCTTCTGCTGTTATCTCATCAGCTTTTAAATTATAAAAAGATTGTATTTTATCCCATGCCCACGTCCATTCATTCTCATAATAATTTCTATGAAGGGTGTGGAAAATGCTATTTATCTCTTTTAGTTTAGTTATTTTGCCCGTTTCGATCTCAACAAGTAAATTATCAATCTCCGATTTAGGAGCTATAAGGCCCGATAGGTCCACCCATTCACCCAACCCTAGAGTGGTATCAACTTTTAGTCTATTCCTAATCTCATCATTGCTTTTGAACTTTGTTTTTTCGAGTCTTTTAATAATTGAATTCCCCAGAAACTTATGAATAATAATTTCATATAAATTCAATCCTCTTTTAAGAGAATGGTTTGTAATTATACAGCTCTGGAATGTATAGATCTGAGAAGTTTGGCCTGCAGTAGACTGTAGATTTTCAAGTATCTCTATGCCAGCAAATACTTTTTGTATTGTATAAGGACTCAGAAGATTGAAGTTTATACAATCTAATCTATCTGGGTCTTTTCTCATATCCCTCTCTGGCCATTTTTTTGCATCTCTAATTGTGCCAACACTTTTAAGGTTTACGCCTGGAGCTATATATGTGCTGTTGTCTTTCTCAATAAGATAAGAGAAAGGAAGATTTGATGTATCGGCATGCTGTGAATGTCTACCCAGTATAAGTGAAAACGCCCCCACTTTGGCTGGCCATAAAATATATGAGTTACTGGTTGTTTTTGCTCCTCTTTCTATAATCCCCTGATGAATGGGTCCAAGCTTATACATATGATTGCTTTGGTTAGAGCCCGATCCAGCGTTCATAAAAGAGAACATCCCTGCAATAAGCAGTGTCGATTTGTGATGAGTTACAGTATATGGACCAGCAAATAGTGCGCAAGCTTCACCATTTTCACCATGACAATTACTAAAAAACAGTGAGTCTGATGCAGAATATCCATGATCAATATAGCAAGCCTGACCAATAAAACAGCGGGTTATAAAAGAACCTCCACCTACCGTGGATCCTGATGAAACTATAAAGTCTTTCGCAATTACATTACGACCGATATATACAGGAGCATGTTCGTTGCTGTTTATGCTTCCGTTCTTAAGTTTCATTGCACCGGTTATATTACAATAAGGCCCTACACGCACATTCTTTATATATCCAACATTAAGTATCTTGCAATTTTCGCCAATTTCCCCTCTGTCAGATGCATGTTTATTGCAATAGAAAAGAGTGATGTCTTTCATTTTTTCAATCAGCTTTGGCCTATGGCGGTATAATGAATAAATGTATGCAAAATGAGCCGAAAGCTTATCATTTATAAGCACCTCACGGCCTCCTGTTTCATTTAATACATTTACCTCTACGCCATTACCAAATGAGGATCTACCTTCCACTAATATTACATCTACATTCTGTATAAAGCAATTATTTCCAATATTATAATTTGCTATATAGTTTTGAATGTTTTCTATTACAACATTATCTCCAATAGTACAGTTGTGAATTACTGCATTAGCAATACTTGAATGTTTTGTTATTCCTCCAGCAAGAGTAAACTCTTTTTGAAATACTCCAAGCTCAATTTTTCCCGAGAACTGAGTGTTCTTTATAAAATGTGGTTCGAAACCCTCTTTTACTGAAACTAATTGCCAATCCTTGCAACTACAACCATTGGATATTAGAACATCAATTTCTGCTTTTGTTAAACCTCTGTACTTTTGCATTTGAGTTCTATTATTGTTGAAAAAACGAGATTACATAATTTGCAACCTCGTTTTGTATATAGTCTTTATTTCTCTTTTAGTGCTTGATATATAAGATTTTCTAACTCCTCATACAATTCTGGATTATCTTTTACAGCCATCTTAGCAGCATCTCTGCCCTGACCAAGTTTGGTTTCTTTATAACTATACCAAGAGCCGCTTTTCTTTATAATTTCTAGATCCGACCCCATATCTATTATTTCTCCAGTTCTCGATATACCCTCGCCATACATTATATCGAACTCAGCTTTTCTGAAAGGAGGAGCAACTTTATTTTTAACCACTCTAACACGAGTTGGTCTACCAATTTGAGTTTCACCATCTTTAATTGGAGTTCCATTACCTCTTATATCAAGACGAACGGATGAGTAAAATTTAAGTGCATTACCCCCAGTAGTAGTTTCGGGGTTACCGAACATCACTCCAATTTTTTCACGCAATTGATTAATAAATATACATGTAGTGTTGGTTTTATTAATTGCCGAGGTGAGCTTTCTGAGCGCTTGAGACATTAATCTTGCTTGCAATCCAACGTTTGCATCGCCCATCTCCCCTTCTAGTTCTTTTCTTGGAGTAAGAGCTGCTACTGAGTCTATAACAACAATATCAACTGCTGCAGAACGAATTAGCTGCTCTGCAATTTCTAATGCTTCTTCACCACTGCTAGGTTGCGATATCAGTAGTTCGTCGGTATTAACGCCTAGCTTTTCAGCATAAAAACGGTCAAATGCATTTTCGGCATCAATAAATGCTGCTATGCCACCCACTTTTTGAGTTTCGGCAATTGCGTGAATCGCCAATGTAGTCTTACCAGAAGATTCTGGTCCATAAATTTCTATAACGCGACCCCGGGGGTAGCCACCTACACCTAATGCCAGGTTAAGGCCAATTGAGCCAGTTGATATTACAGGGATATCCTCTATTTCTTCATCGCCCATTTTCATTATAGAGCCCTTTCCATAGGTCTTTTCAATTTTATCCATTGCAGCACGAAGTGCTTTCAATTTCTCACTGCTCTTTTCGTTAACTTTGTTTGCTTTTGCTTCAGCCATTTTTACATTCCCCCTTTATAAATTTATTTGAAAAATTACTTTCAAAGATATGAAAAAATATTATACCAATTGGTACATTCCACCCGGAAGTGCTTCAATAATATTTTTCATTTCTAATTCCAGTAGTGTCATAAATAGTTCCGTTACAGAGACATTCAATTCTATTGAAAGTGCATTTACATGCATAGTTCCACTTTTTTGTAATTCATTAAATACTTTCTCTTCATCTTCTAATAATTCCGGAAAAAGCTCCTGTTGCTTGGGCATCTTTCTCTCGATCTTATCATCATCCCAACCCATTGATTCAATAAAATGATTGGTGTTTTGCAGCAATACAGCTTTGTTGTCTGAAATAAGTTTATTGCAACCTGTCGACATTTTATATTTTACACTACCCGGCAGTGCAAATACATCTCTGAAGTATGAATTTGCAATATCTGCAGTAATTAGTGATCCACCTTTTAAAGGAGATTCAACAACAATAACAGCATCAGACATCCCTGCCACAATGCGGTTGCGCCTAACAAAGTTATGTTTGTCAGGATTTGTGTTACTTTTAAACTCAGTTAATAAAGCCCCATTTTCCATCATCTCAATAGCAGTTTGTCTGTGCAGATGAGGATAAATTC
>JAAZCL010000098.1 GCA_012513315.1 Bacteroidales bacterium
ATATCGTGAACATTATTCTGCTCTTCATGGAGTGCCATAAATATTGCAGAAAGAATTTCTCCTGATATCTCTTGTGAGGTGTCTTCTGTTCCGCTAACTTCCACTAAATCTGAACTTATATTCTTTCTTTTTGCAATTCTAACTGAAGTTTTACCTACAAATTTAAAGACAATATACAGAAGTACAAGTGCTGCGAACACCACTAGCATAGATGTAATTGTCATAGTTGCTCCAAATTTATCATTTTCTTTAAATCTATCAACCTTTTCATTTTTGTCAAGAGTATAATTATTAGTACTTGGGGTAACTTTATCTAAACGTTTTAACAAATGAGTGCCATCTGTTCTATTAAATTTAATTCCATCCACATCATATCCCCACGAGACATCTGCAAGTTGACCAGCAGGAATTGTTACCTCGTCAAGAACTTTAAGCCCACTCTCGTCAAATAAAGCAATATAATTGTCCTTATTTGGATCAAGCTCAAAACTAATATGAAATGTTCCTTGATAGGGCTTATTATTTGCCCAAAATAACACATGCTGATGAGGTGGAATCTGAGTTTTAATATCTCCCTTAGGAATAGGATATTTCTTCGGATCATTCTTATCATTAGTAATAAATAACCCGCCCATATTTTGAATTTTAGCAGTATTATTGAATATTTCTATCCATCCACTTCTTTGGCCATAATCATCAACAAAATTCTCCTCATTGATAACCAACACCTCATTTATAACCAATGAAGGATTTTCATATCTTTTGGAGCATGATGAAGCTAATAGCAAAATAAGCAGTAGAGCAATCTGTGTTAATCTTTTACTCATATTTCAGCTCTTACAAAGGTAAATTATCATGTTTCTTAGGAGGATTTTGCAGTTTTTTTGTAACTGTATTCTGTAAAGCACGTATTATACGGAAACGCGTGTTTCGTGGCTCAATTACATCATCTATATAACCATAACGTGCAGCCTCATAAGGATTAGCAAACAAATTATTGTATTCTAGTTTCTTCTCCTCTATAACTACAGCTTTTTTCTCAGGATCTGTTTCTGCAGCAATATCTTTACTGTAAAGTACTTCAACTGCACCATCAGCACCCATAACTGCAATTTCTGCACTAGGCCATGCGTAGTTAATGTCTCCACGCAACTGCTTGCAGCTCATTACGATATGCGCACCACCATATGACTTGCGCAATGTAACTGTAATTTTAGGAACAGTTGCTTCACCATAAGCATACAGTAATTTTGCTCCATGAGTAATTACACCACCATACTCTTGTCCGGTTCCCGGTAAAAATCCAGGTACGTCAACTAAAGTAACAATTGGAATGTTGAATGCATCACAGAATCTAACAAATCTTGCAGCTTTTCTAGAAGCGTTTATATCAAGAACTCCAGCAAGATATTTAGGCTGGTTAGCTACAATACCCACAGACTGACCGTTGAATCTTGCAAAACCTACAATTATGTTTTTGGCATAATCAGCATGAACTTCTAAAAATTCACCATTGTCAATAATGCCTCCAATCACTTCATACATATCATATGGCTTGGTAGGACTATCAGGAATAATGTCATTCAAGCCATCTACAAGCCTATCTATAGGATCATCATTTTCAAGAATTGGAGCTTCTTCAAGATTGTTTTGAGGTATAAAGCTCAATAAGTGACGAATCATTTTCAATCCATGTTCTTCAGATTCAGCAGAGAATTGAGCTACACCAGATTTAGCAGCATGAACAGATGCTCCTCCCAAATCTTCTTGTGTTACATCTTCACCTGTTACTGTTTTAACTACTTTAGGACCGGTAAGAAACATATAAGATGTTCCTTGTGTCATTATTATAAAATCCGTAAGAGCTGGTGAGTAAACTGCACCTCCCGCGCAAGGTCCAAAAATACCAGATATTTGTGGAACAACACCAGAAGCTAATATATTGCGTTGGAAAATTTCGGCATATCCTGCAAGAGCATTTATACCTTCCTGAATACGTGCACCTCCAGAGTCGTTTATACCTATAACAGGTGCACCCATTTTCATTGCCTGATCCATTACTTTACAGATCTTTTGTGCATGCATTTCAGATAAAGATCCACCCGAAACAGTAAAGTCTTGAGCATATACATATACAAGGCGGCCTTCTATGGTACCATATCCTGTTACAACACCATCGCCAAGGAATTTGTTTTTCTCCATGCCGAAGTTGTGTGAACGGTGTTCTACAAACATATCAAACTCTTCGAAGCTACCTTCGTCAAGAAGCATCGCAATTCTTTCTCTTGCAGTATACTTTCCTTTTTTGTGTTGTGCTTCAATTCTTCTTTCACCCCCACCTAAACGGGCTTTCTCCCGTAACTGTATGAGTTCTTTTACTTTATCAAGTTGATTGCTCATGTAATATTGTTTATTTAATGTGTTATAATAGTCTATTTCTCAGGATGTTCGCAAAGTTCGGTAAGTACACTCCCTGTTGATTTTGGGTGTAAAAAGGCAATTGTTAAACCTTCTGCTCCTGGTCTACCTACTTTATCTATCAGTCTTACACCTTTAGACTCTGCCTCTTTTAAAGCTTCATCTAAATTATTGGTAGCATAAGCTATATGATGTACACCTTCACCACGTTTCTCAATAAACTTGGCAATTGTACTATTCTCTGATGTTGCTTCCAAAAGTTCTATTTTGGTATTGCCTACCTTAAAAAAAGCAGTTTTTACTTTTTGATCTTCAACAGTTTCAATGTTGTAGCATTTTAGACCAAGAATGTTTTCATAGTAAGGTAATTGTTCCTCAATGCTTTTTACTGCAATTCCGATGTGTTCGATGTGTGTAATTTCCATAATGAATTTTATTAAATAGAAGAGATACGCAATACTTCTAGTAACTCCTCATTGATTTCTCTTTGTTTTTTTATAGCTCTCTTAAATGGGATATAATCAATCTCATTCTCGTGGATACCTATCATCACGTTTCTTTGATTTTCAAGTAAAGCTTGAATTGAAGCTATGCCCATTCTACTCGCTAGAATACGGTCTTGAGCAGATGGTGAACCACCTCTTTGGAGATGTCCTAAAATAGTAACCCTAACGTCATATTGAGGATACTCTTTCTTTACTCTATCTGCCATTTTCATGGCACCCCCAGTAACATCACTCTCGGTTACTAGTACCATGCTACTGCTCTTTGATTTACGGAATCCCTGTTCAATGAGTTCGCCTAATTGGTCTTTCTCAATACTTATTTCAGGAATTATTGCAGCCTCAGCACCAGACGCAATTGCACTGTTTAATGCAAGGAATCCACAATTGCGACCCATTACCTCAACAAAAAACAGTCGTTCATGAGAGGTTGCCGTGTCACGAATTTTATCCATTGCCATCATTATGGTGTTTAATGCCGTATCATAGCCTATAGTTGTGTCTGTCCCGTTTAAATCATTGTCGATAGTTGCAGGAAGACCCACGACTGGAATGTTGAATTCATTTGCAAAAACTGATGCTCCGGTTAATGATCCATCTCCACCAATTACTACAAGTGCATCCATGCCATATTTCTTCATGTTCTCAAAGGCAATATTCCGACCCTCAGTTGTGAGAAACTCATCTGAACGGGCAGTTTTTAAAATTGTACCACCTAGCTGAATTATATTACTTACACTATTAGTTTTAAATTCCTTGATCTCATCAGATATGAGACCTTTAAATCCTCTGTAAATACCATAAGTTCGCATACCGTTTGAAATTCCGGCACGTGTTACAGCACGAATTGCAGCATTCATTCCTGGTGCATCCCCACCTGAAGTAAGGATGCCAATGCTTTTTATATTTGAGTCCATAAAATGCTAATTAGTATTGATTTTAGCTATAGTGTAAACCTATAATTCCATTAAAATTTATAATATGCAAAGATACATTTATTTTGATTATAGCGCAAAAAAAAAGCTGCTTTAAAAAGCAGCTCTTGAAATGTTCATCTCTGGTTTCAATTTCATAATATTCTCGGCGACAGCTTTCATCTGCCACATTGGAGTAGAAGTGGCTCCACACACCCCTATAGTTATATCATCTTTCAGTAATGAAGGATCAATATCATCAGGAGAATGTATAAGGTACGAATTTGGGTTTTTCTTTTTGCATTCTGCAAACAGAACTTTTCCATTTGAGCTTTTTTCTCCAGCAATAAAAATAATCAGGTCATGATTCTCTGCAAATTCCTGAATATTCGGCACCCTGTTAGATACCTGCCTGCAAATAGAGTCGAAGAACTCCAGTTTTGCACCATCTTTCATCTTATTGCGAATAATCTCACCTATCTCAAAGAAGCCCTCGAGCGATTTAGTCGTTTGCGAGAAAAGATTTATATCTCTCGAGAAATCTAATTTTTCAATATCGTCGTGGTTCTCTATAATTATTGCCGATTCGTTAGTCTGACCTAAAAGTCCATTAACCTCCGCATGACCTTTTTTGCCATAAATTACTATTTGAGTATCATCATTCTCACGACGAACGTATTTCTTATTAATTTTTTTCTGTAATCCCAAAACTACAGGGCATGAAGCATCAATAAGCTCAATGTTGTTCTCTTTCGCAATTTCGTATGTACTAGGTGGTTCACCATGTGCTCTAAGTAGGACTCTCACATTCTTCAATTTTTTAAATTGTTCATGATCAATGGTTATTAACCCCATTTTTTCAAGACGTTCTACTTCTATGTTGTTGTGTACTATATCCCCTAAGCAATAAAGTGTGCCTCTCTCTTTAAGCTCTTCCTCAGCCTTGTTAATTGCTTTGACTACACCAAAGCAGAACCCCGACTGACTATCAATTTCAATTCTGTTGTTCATTTTAAGAAGTGATTTTATTAAACATTTGCAATGCCCAATTAAGCTGTTCTTCAATTCCTGTCTCAGAATTATCCAGCTCAATAGCATCTTCTGCTTTCAATAACGGACTTTCAGCTCGTGTGGAGTCACGCTGGTCCCTTTCTATAACATTAGCCAGCACATCTTCATATAAAGGGTCTTCACCTTTTAGTATCATTTCTTGATACCTCCTTTGCGCTCTAATTTCTGGTGATGAAGTAAGAAATAGTTTCATTTCTGCATCTGGAAACACAACTGTACCTATATCACGACCATCCATCACAACACCCTTTTCTTTCCCCATTTCCTGTTGCTGATGTACTAAGGCTTTTCTTACAAAACCAAGTGTGCTAATCCTGCTTGCACCATTAGCCACCTTAAGTGTGCGTATCTCATTTTCAACATTTTCTCCGTTTAGGTAAGTATCCTGACCACCATCGGAGTTATTTTTGAAAGATATTTTTATTTTAGATATATGCTTTTGCAATTCTGCTTCGTCAATTTCACTGTCATTAATCAAACTATGTTGAATAGCGTATAAAGCCATCGCCCGATACATTGCTCCACTATCTATGTATGTGTAACCTAATTCTTTAGCCAGTCCTTTGGCGATTGTACTTTTGCCACATGACGAAAATCCGTCTACAGCGATATTAATTTTTTTCTTTTGCATATAAATTATCCGTCAATTGAATTAACAATATACAAAGATAGAATGTTTTCCTATAGTTTTATTTAACAGTAGCGAAAGGATGTTTTACTCTTCTAGAAAATTTGGATACATATAATCTGTTGCAGTAACAAATGTCTCCTTAATACATTGAGGTGAAACCCAGCGTAAAAGGTTGAAAACAGAACCGGCTTTATCATTTGTTCCCGATCCTCGTCCACCCCCAAA
>JAAZCL010000010.1 GCA_012513315.1 Bacteroidales bacterium
AAAGCAATATGGGGATTTAATGGTAGTGAGCGTCCCGGAGCAGTTTATCTGAGTGCAGCTCTTGCAGTTCATAATCAGAAAGGATTACCTGCTTTTGGTATTTATGGTAAAGAAGTACAAGATGCCGGAGATTTTTCTATACCTGATGATGTACGATAGAAGTTATTGAGGTTTGCAAAGGCGGGTATGGCAGTGGCAATTATGAGAGGAAAATCATATTTGTCTATCGGTTCTGTTTCTATGGGAATAGGAGGTTCTATGACTGATCCTGACTTTCTTCAAGAATATTTGGGTATGAGAACCGAATATGTTGACGCCTCAGAGGTACTTCGACGTATTCAGCTTGGCATTTATGATAAAGAAGAATACGAAAAAGCTCTTAAATGGACAAAGGAGAACTGCATAGTTCGTGAGGGCGAAGATTTCAATCCTGAGCACCTGAAACATAATCGCGAGCAGAAGGATAAGGACTGGGAGTTTGTGGTTAAAATGACTCTTATATTCAGAGATTTAATGATAGGTAATCCTGAGTTAAACAAAATTGGTTTTGGTGAAGAGGCATTGGGTCATAATGCAATATCTGGTGGTTTTCAAGGACAGAGACAATGGACTGACTTTCTGCCTGATGGTGATTTTTCTGAAGCAATATTAAACTCATCTTTCGATTGGAATGGAATTAGAGAACCTTTTGTTTTTGCTACAGAGGATGATCATCTCAACGGTATTAGCATGTTATTTAATAAACTGTTGACTAATACAGCGCAAATTTTTGCAGATGTGAGAACGTATTGGAGTGCCGAAGCAATTGAGCGAGTTAGTGGATGGAAACCAGATGGTATCCTCAGTAATGGAGCAATATTCCTTAAAAACTCAGGATCTTGCACGCTCGACGGTACTGGTCAGCAGTCCAATTCAGAAGATAAACCCGTTATGAAACCATTCTGGGAAATATCAGAGGAAGAAGTTGAAAAAATGTTGGATGCTACTACATGGTATCCATCAGCACTTGAGTATATGCGTGGAGGTGGTTTCTCTTCACAGTTTCTCACTCGAGAGGGAATGCCGGTAACAATGTGCAGAGTTAACCTTGTAAAGGGCTTAGGACCTGTACTTCAGATAGCAGAAGGGTGGACAGCTACATTACCCGATGAGGTCTTTAAATTGATTGACGGCCGTACAGATAAAATCTGGCCATCTACGTTTTTTGTGCCTCGTTTAACAGGTAATGGCAGATTTAAGGATGTCTATTCAGTTATGAATTATTGGGGTGCAAATCATGGAGCCATTAGTTATGGTCATATTGGCGCAGATTTAATAACTTTGGCATCGGCACTATCAATACCTGTTAATATGCACAATGTGGATGAAGACAAAATATTCCGTCCCGATGCTTGGTCGGCTTTTGGCACTGATAGCGAAGGTTCAGATTACAGAGCATGTAAAAATTACGGACCTTTATACAAATAGATGAATAGAAATTAATATTTTAACGTTATAAATATAATGAAGATGTCAATACTTTCGAGAACATCAGGACAGTATATTTTTTTTATTTTTTTTGCTTCAATATTTTTAATTTCTTGTAGTAAAGAAGATAATGGAGAACCCTATATACCCATTGATGAAATTTCAGCAACAGAAACTGTCCTTTTTCCTGATAGTGAGACAAAAACTGTTTCTACAACTCTGAAGTTTAAAAATCTCGAAAATATTGACTATCTATTGGTTACAATGCCCAGCAGCTCAGTTTATTCCGAAAAGATAGACAGGAGTCAACTCTCCTCAACATATCTTTTTAAGTATACCCTTAGACAATCTGATCCAGAATCATTTACACTAATACTAAGAGCGGTTTACTTAGATGGAAATGTTTCAAGAGATCTATACCTTAATGTTGACTATAAGAAGGGTTTTCACATTCGTAGTATTAGCCGCATAGCAAGGGTGACTGGTGTACCAATGACAGGTGAAAATTTCTATAATCCTAATAACACAGCCAGAGATTGGAATGTTGGCGGTACTGATTTAGGGGTTATATGGGAAATGGAACCAGGTAATTACGGTATATTTTTTGGAGACACGTTCGGTAGTGATTTTAGACCAAATCCATCAAATCCCGGGCCAAACGGAGGTAGTTGGAGGAGTAATGTGCTTGCGTTCTCAAATGATACTAATCTGGAGGATGGGTTAAAAATAAATAGCATGTTAGAAGATGCTAACGGCAATGCAAGAGAGATAATTTATAGTCCTAAAACAGCTACAGACATTACTTCTATACCCACAGCTGCAATTAGAGCTAACGGTGCAGATTATGTACACTATTTTAATATGAAGAATTGGGATACCTGGACAACAAATTATTCAGGAATGTATAAATCTACAGATAATGGCAACAACTGGTCAAAGCTTGATCATGTGAGATTCTCTTCTGATAGTCCATTCGGACAAGCAGGTTACTTTAAAAAAGATGGCTATGTGTATATGATTGGAACCCAAACAGGGCGATCGAGCAAAGCATCCTTGGCCAGATTTCGTGAGGTAGATAT